>CADCQH010000091.1 GCA_902803605.1 uncultured Bacteroidales bacterium
AAGGAGACTTGGAAATTCATCATTCAGACGCTTGCAGCCATCTTGACTGCCATCGCCACCACGCTGGGAGTGACCAGCTGCATGAACCTGCTGTAAACTGACCATGAGTAGCTTCTTGCCCCTGCGCCCAGGGGATGGAAGGATGAGGATCAGCAGCGAAGGACTGACGCCACGAAAAGAAGGAGAAGGCCACAGCGATTGTGACCTTCCCCTTTTATATCTTTGCGATGTGAGTCTGAGAATCAGAAGCGGAAGCCGAGTGTTGCCATCAGCTGTGAACGGTTGGCATCGACCTTCGTGGGAGGCAGTCCTACATTGTCGAATGCGTAGAAGTCACCCTTCTGTGCCTGATATTGCCAAGCGAGGTCCACATATCCGCCCTTGTAGCGATAGCCCAAGCCGAGCGTGAAGCGGTTGATGTTGCCCCAATTCGTGTAGTCCGTCTCTGTGTATGCACCGTCATAACCAATCGTGCGGAAGGCGTCTTTCTTGAACGGAGAGGACACGAAATTGTAACCCACACGGAAAGAAAGTTCCTCGATAGGCTTGTACTCTGCACCCACCTTCAGGGTGTGCTGTCCACGGAGGGTCTCCCCTATGATGTCGTTCTGATTGCGGAAATAATCGGAATAGATGCCATCCACCTCGCTATAGTGCATGGAGCCCATGTCCTGAAACTCATATTCTGCGCCAATGGCAAAACGCTGTCCGATGGTGTGGCCAAGGCTCACGCCAAACTTCCACGGGGTACGGTAACGGTAGTCGTATTCGCTGTTGGATGCACTTGAGATATACTGGTCATTCAGATAGAGCGTAGCGCCATTGGCATCCGTCATGCGGTACCAGGTTGGCGTGTGGACATAAGCACCAATGCGGAAGGGGCTGTCCTCGATGGGACGGCAGATGAAGCCCAGTTTCACGTCAAAACCGTCACCTTCGGTCTTGTACCAGTTGGTGAAGTCATACACAGCGCCATCTGTGGCTCCCTGTTCCTGATAGAATGACTCACGGGTGTATTCGATGTCGTACACACCTACCGATGCACCAATGAAAAACTTGTCGCTCACATTGAAGGAGACGTTCACGTCAGCCTGGTTATTGCTGCCAAAGGTGGCCTTCTCAAAGTATGCGCTCGAAGCTGGGAAGCCGTCGTAACCATATTCCACCTCCTCATTCAGGATGGTTCCATGAACGCCGTCCTTCGTGGCACTCAGGTCAGCGATGGTGCACCTGTCCCAATAGTTATTCTCATAGGCATAATTGCAGAGGTCGGCAATCTGGTAGGTCTGGCTGTAATAGTCATCCAGAAACCCTACGTTCGTCTTCTGATTGAAGAGGAAGTTGCGCTTCTTCTGATAATTCACGCCGAAGTTGACGAACTGAAGCCCATCCCCTGTCGGAGTGTCCATGTCGAAGGAGATGAGCACACCACCCTGGTCAAAGGACATACGGGAACCATCATGTCCCATAGCCCCATCACCGGCAAAAACACCACTGAATGAGACTGCCGCATCGCTGCTGCGATACATGCCCGTGCCTGCAGGATTGGTGCTCATCACGCTGATGTCGCCACCCAATGCACCTATGGCACCACCCATGCCCACAAAACGAGCCGTACCGTTCAAATCGCTGTTGGCGAAGTTCTGCGCATCATAAGCATCCTGTGCGTAGGCTGTGCTGACAGCACCCAAAAGCGCCGTGAGCAGAAAGTATTTATTCATTCTTGTCATATTCCTATTATAAATAAATGTGTATTTGAAATGATTTGTATGTATTTGTGAAGGATAATGATTGATGCGTGATTAACGTCTGCCACCGCCACTGCGGCCTCCTCCGCCAACGCTGCCACCACCACTGCGGGTCGCACCACCAAAGCTACCGCCACCACCAAAACTGCCAGAAGAACTACGGGTCGCTGGGGCTGGCGTATAAGTACGGGTGGGTTGCTGAACCTGCGTGCGGGTCTGAGGTTGCTGTACCTGCGTACGGGTCTGAGGCTGCTGAACCTGCGTACGGGTCTGAGGTTGCTGTACCTGCGTACGGGTTGGCTGCTGAACCTGAGTACGGGTTGGTTGCTGTACCTGGACACGGCTGCTGCTACCCTGATTGCTGTACGAACGTGTAGGGTAATTGTTGCTGACAGTTCCAACGCTCCGTCTGCCGTTCCCCTCACGAACAGCACCATTATAAATTTGGGTGCGTGAACCCATATCAGTGCGACCTGCGACATTGGTGCGTGAAGTGACTGAGCCGACATTGGTACGTGAGGTTATCGTGCGACCACCACCTGCATTCGTGCGGATACGGTTGCCTGCAGCCATGTGTCCACGAGAAGAATTGAACTCACGAGGCACTGTGTTGCGATAGTAAGAGGTATAATAGACTGGACGGCTCCAACCTGGTCCCCATCCCCAGTATGTCCAACTGTAAGGATGACTCCATCCCCAGATGCTGCCATACCAGCAGTCCCAAGGTCCCCACGACCAACCGTAACTCCATCCGTAGTGCCAATACCAAGGATCCCATGGGTCATAGAGATAATCCCACGCACCATAGCCATAGTACAAATCCCAATAATATGGACTTGTCAGGGCATAGATACGAGGGCTATGGAAACGAACGATACGACGGGAATACCGATAATCCAGTTCTGGGTCGTTCAGGTCATATCCAGGCTGTACGCCATACAAAGTGTCGATGCTTGCAGCCAGTGAGTCATCTGCATATGCCCCACCTGCATTCTGAAAGTCACCACCATACACATAGCGACGGTTGTATTCATCCTCGCTGCGTGTGTTGCTATGGTAATCCACCACTGTAGGAGGAGTCACTGTTTCCGTTCTTGCATCCATCGCATGCAACCGCTCTCTCTGAGCTGCATCCATCGATGCAACCGCTCTCTTCCGAGCTTCATCCATCGATGCTGTCATCTGTTGCTGCACTGTCCCTTTCGCCTTCTTGGAAGGAGTGAAATAGAGGTCATCCTGTGCCATGCTGAGCAATGGAACCAGAATCAATGCTAATGTCAATAATCTCTTCATATCCGTTCTATTTTATCGTTTGTACAAAAAAGATGGTTTTACACGCTGCAAAATTCGTCATAATTTACCATCTCACCATATTGAAATCCCTACCTTCATAGGGGAAAATCCCTAAAAGACGGTTTCATGCGTGCAAAGCGATGCAAAGATACGACTAAGTGAGTGAAAAAACAAAACATTATGCGGTTTTTCCGCCATGAGGCTTGGGTATGTCGAAGAAAACTCCTAATTTTGAGGCAAATTTCAATGCTTCATCATCATGAAAGGTCTCAAAATTATACTTTTCTCCACTTTGTACGTCTGTCTGGCATTGCCCATGACGTCAATGTCTGCCCCCAGCCATCCATCTTCTGCAGCTGCTCCCAAGAGCCAGTCACGAACCATCGTGAAAGTGGAGCCTGTCCAAGTGGAAGCTCCTGTCGGCACAGCCCCTCGCCTTCCCTGGCAAGTGTGGGTGACCTACAGCGACGGAACCCACGAATGGCGCCAAGCCAAATGGATGAACTCGCAGATAGCGGAGGAAAGGCAGGAGGCAGACCCCCAGCTCAACCCCGTTGGAAAGACCTATACCATAGACGGTTTCATCATCGGCGACAACACGACAAACGAGGGTTATCCCCTCAAGGCACAGGTGAAGGTGACAGCCAAGGAATGGGAAAGGCCAGCACTTCAACCCATTGCACAAACACTTTCATTGAAGAACGTGAAATTGCAGGGAACCAACCGATTAACGCACAATCAAGAGATGGACGTAAAGACTCTTTTGTCGCTGGACATCACACAGATGCTGTACAACTACCGTGACACCTACGGACTCCCCACAGAGGGCTACAAGCGTTCGGAAGGCTGGGACTCTCCCACGACCAAACTGAAGGGACATGGAAGCGGCCACTACATGAGCGCACTGGCCTTGGCGTATGCCTCCACTACAGACCAAAGCCAGAAGGATGAACTGCGCAAGCGCATCAGACGGATGGTGGATGAACTGCGAGAATGCCAGGAGCGCACATTCGTGTGGGACAGCACGCTGAACCGCTATTACGAGGCAAGGGACTATGCACCCGAAGAGGAGCTCAAGCAGATGAAGGGAGACTGGAAAACGTTCGATGAATACAAGAAGGACTACAGGCACTACGGCTATGGCTATCTGAACGCCATCCCTGCTGCTCACCCCGTGCTGGTGGAATGCTACCGTCCCTATCATAATGAGGAATGGGTGTGGGCACCCTACTACACCATCCACAAGCAGCTGGCAGGACTCATCGACATAGCCAACTGCCTCGATGACGAGGAAATCGCATCCAAGGCCCTGCTCATTGCCAAGGACATGGGGATGTGGGTATGGAACCGCCTGCATTACAGAACCTATGTGATGGCTGAAGGAGAAAAGGCTGAACGTCAGGCTAAACCAGGCAATCGCTATGAGATGTGGAACATGTATATCGCTGGTGAAGTCGGTGGTATGGCGGAATCGTTGGCTCGTCTTGCAGAAATGACAGACAATGCCGTTGAGAAGGCTCGCCTATTGGAGGCTGCCAACGCCTTTGATTCCCCTGCGTTCTTCAACCCTGTAGCCCAGAACGTGGACGACATCCGCAACCGTCATGCCAACCAACACATACCCATGATTATTGGTGCATTACGTTCATATCTGAGTAACGGGAAGCCCTACTACTATCATTTGGCGTATAACTTCTGGAATCTGGTGCAAGGCCGCTATATGTATGCAATGGGAGGCGTAGGCAATGCCGAGATGTTCAGGGAACCATACACCCAAATCCTCGCCATGAACACGAATGCACGGAAAGACCACCAGCAGAACCAGTTCCCTGATCCGAACCTGAATGAGACCTGCTGCGCCTACAACCTGGCGAAACTCACCAAAGACCTCAACTGCTTCGAACCGGACAAGGCTGAATATATGGATTACTACGAACGGGTACTCTACAATCAGATTGTCGGGTCTGTCCATCCTGACCACTGGGCCGTGACCTACCATTATGGCGTGGGCATGAACGCCGCCAAGCCCTTCGGCAACGAGAGTCCGCAGATCAGTTGCTGTGGAGGAACGGGTGTGGAGAACCACGTGAAGTATCAGGAGGCCACCTATTTCGTGAATGACAAGACCCTATGGGTGGGGCTCTATCTGCCAACCATCGCCCAATGGGAGGACAAGGGCGTGACCATCGAGCAGAACTGTGAGTGGCCTGCTGAACGGAGCGAACTGGTCATCCATCGCACAGACCTCACCAAAGAGGCCAGGTTCGCCCTCAAGCTGCGAGTACCCTACTGGGCAACGAAGGGATTCATGGTCAAACTGAACGGCAAACCTGTCGCCAAGAAATACCAGCCCTGCAGCTATGTGGAAATCCCATTGCGCCAATGGAAAGAGGGTGACAAGATTGAAGTGACCATGCCGTTCACCCCACACATCCATTGGGGACCAGACAAGATGGAGCAGGCAGCAACGGGCAAGAACGAGATGAACACAAAATTCGACCCGCAATGGGTGGGCGCCATCATGTATGGACCACTCGTCATGGCCACCCCTGACGTGAAAGAATGGAAAGACGCCGACGTCACCCTTCAGCCCAACCTGAGCAACATCCGACTGAACGGCGCCACCCACGATGAAAAGTATGGGGACAACCTGTTCACCCTGTCACTGGACGGCAAGCAATTTCTGCCCGACTACTACGTGACAGAGCACGCCACCCACTATCTTCGTCTGAAATAAACCTCAAAACCTCCATCTTTTTCAAATAATTGTGGGAAAAGTTTGGTGGATTAGGGGAAATGTCGTAATTTTGCATGATTTTTGTGCGATTCAAAATTAAAAACAAATAAAATTATGGCAAAAAACAAACAACAACAAGTAAAAGATGAACCCATCGCACTTGATGTTCAACTGAACAAGGGCGAAGCCTTCATCGAGAAGAATTGGAAGAAGATTGCTATTGTGCTCGGCGCCATCATCGTGATTGTGGTCGGTATCTACAGCTACAAGCACTATATGGCAGCAAAGGATTTAGAGGCACAGAAGGCCATTGCAGGTGCTCAGACCGCTTTTGCCCAGCAGCAGTACGAGCAGTCCCTGAAAGGTGAAGGCAACATGAAGGGCTTCCTGAAGATCATTGACGAGTTCAGCGGAACAGAGACAGCCAACCTGGCAAAGCTCTATGCAGGTCTGGCTTATGCCAAGACTGACAAGACGGACGAGGCCATCAAGATGCTGGAAGACTTCTCGGCACAGGACGACGACATGGTTTCCCCTGCTGCCATCGCTGCCCTGGGTAACCTGTACGTGAAGAAGGGTGACAGCGAGAAGGGCATCAAAACCCTCATCAAAGCTGCTGAGGAGGCAGACAACGAGGCAGTAAGCCCAGTGTTCCTCCTCCAGGCTGGCGAGGTGTACGAATCACTCGGACAGAACGACAAGGCGTTGGAACTCTACAACAAGATCAAGAAACAGTACTTCCGCAATCCCATCTCTCAGTCTCAGGAGATTGACATGTATATCGAAAGAGCAACAAAATAAAAAGCAACAAGAAAACCAAAGCGAAAAACTAAAAACTAAAAGTCAAAGTTACCACAGCCTTTTGTAAGCCAAGTAATCTTCACTTTTAGTTTTTAGTTTTTTCTTTTAACTCCTTTCAATTATGGCTACAAAGAATCACAACCTTTCCGACTACGACATCAACGCTGTACCCAATGCCACAGGCATGAAGATGGGCATTGTGGTGGCAGAATGGAATGAGAACATCACGGCTGCACTGCTCGAAGGAGCCAAGCAGACCCTGATGAAGAACGGCGTCTTCCCAGAGGACATCACGGTGATGACCGTACCAGGCAGTTTTGAACTGGTGTACGGCGCAGCACAAATGGTGAAGACAGGCGTGGATGCCGTCATAGCCATCGGATGCGTCATTCGTGGCGACACCCCCCACGACCGCTACATCTGTCAGGGAGTCACTTACGGACTTGCCCGTCTGAATGCAGTGCAGGACGTGCCTGTCATCTATGGACTCATCACCACGCTCGACATGCAGCAAGCCGAAGAACGAGCAGGCGGCACGATGGGCAACAAGGGCGACGAGTGCGCCGTGACAGCCATCAAGATGGTCGATTTCAAGAGAAGAGTTGAAAAGGCTTGAGAAAATATTAGTTAATATTGTAGGCACACTCATTGCCATTTATGCAGGCATAGTCCTACTGTTCAGTTTGCCGTTCATGCAGAGCGCATTGGCAAATTGGACGGCTAATATGCTTTCAAAACAATTAGGGGCGAAGGTGGAAATCGGCAGCGTCAACCTCGGTTTCCTCAATCGAATGGTCATGAATGACGTCACCCTCTATGAACCCAACGGCAAAAAGATGGCAAGCATTGCCCGCGTATCAGCAAGCATTGACTTGTTCTCGCTTATGTCAGGGAAAGTGGACATCAGCACGGCACAACTCTTTGGAACAAAGGCGACACTCTACAAAGAGACACCCGACAGCCCTCCCAACTACCAATTCATCGTCGATGCCTTCAAGCAGGAAGAAAAGGAAGAGCCTACCCCACTCGACTTGCATATCGGCTCGTTCATCATGCGACATGCCGATGTGACCTATGACATCCATTCCGTGGCTCAGCACAAAGGAAGATTCGACGTCAACCACCTCAACCTGCACGATTGCGGCATGAACGTGATGCTGCGATGCCTTACGGATGACTCGCTCAATGTGTCTGTACGCCGTCTGCAAGCCAGGGAACTCAATTCTGGATTGATTCTTCATGACACCAGTCTGAAACTCGTCGGCAACAAGCAGCACGCCACCCTGTCAGAACTGAGTGTATCGCTGCCACACTCCCAAATCAACTGGGATTCACTCAGCGTGACGTATGGGGAATGGGAGAAGAACAAGCGCTTCGCATTCCGTTCCACAGCCATCAACGGCCAGGTCACCCCCAGCGACTTAGCCCCCTTCTACAACAAGCTTTCCTCGTTGAACGAAACATTCAATCTCAGCTTGACTGCCGAGGGAAATGAAGAGGAAATACGAGTGGGGGAATTTCACGTCAGTTCAGAACCTGAAGACATGGTGCTTCGCGCCACGGCTGTCATCACACACCCTCTCGACAAAGAAAAGCGCAACATCCATACAGACATCAGCACCCTGCACATCGACGCTGACGAAATGCTCACATGGGCTGATGTTTTCGTCCCTGAACATCATCAGGAGAAACTACTGGCAACCATTCGAGAGGTGAACTATGAAGGAAACGTGGATGTTACAGCCAACAAAGACCTGCTTTCGAAAGGGCACCTCGCCACCGGCATAGGACGTGCCACTTATGACCTGACCTATGACAATGACCACTTCCTCACGGGTACCATCAATGGCGACAGCATCGACATTGGCCTGCTGCAAGACGACAATCGCTTTGGAACCACCTCGTTCGACCTCGACCTTGCCATGAATCTCGACGCTGTCAAGCCTCTCCCTGTGGGCAAGGTAACGGGTACAATCTACAACATCCATTACAACGGCTACAACTACCAGAACATCCATCTGGATGCCAGAAGCACATCCCAGCAGATTTCCGGCATTGCCAGCATCGACGACGAGAACGTAAAGGCCAATGCAGACTTTGCCTACAGCGACCATCCGACGAAAGGAATAGACCTGAATGTCTTGCTTGACCACTTCAGACCCAGCATCCTGAATGCCAGCAATGAGAACAGGGATGACCATCTGTCGTTCAACGGTTCCATCCACATGCAAGGAACGGATTTCAATCATCTGTACGGCAGCGCCGTGGTGGAAGACATCAACCTGACGACCTCAACAGACCACTACCATCTCGACGGCATCACGCTCCATGCAGAGAAGGAAGATAATGGGGAAAGCCGCTACACCATCAAGAGTGACATCCTGTCGGGTAACATTCAGGGAGAGACCACCTTGACCGGCATTGCCCAGAGTTTCATTCAGCAGATGTCCCATCACCTGCCCATCATCTTCAAGCCACAATCAGCAGGTCTGGAATCCTCCAAAGCACATTTCACCTACGACCTGACGGTGAACGATGCCCCCATCCTGCACCACCTCATAGATGCCGACTACACCATTGGCACCCCCATGCGCATCTTCGGCAATCTGAATGGCATTGACGAGACCATGTCGTTCCAACTCGATGCACCCGACATCATTTATGACGAGAAGCCCTACAACGACATCGCCGTAGCTTTCAACTCCACAGCTGACAACATGAACGTACACGCCATTGCCTCGACCTTCAAAGAGAGTGATGACGAAGACACCCCCTCCACCTCCACCAAACTCGACGTGATGGCCGACGTGCATGACAACCGCATCGTCAGCGACCTCTACCTGAACACGACAGGTGCCAGCAACATCATGCTCCAGTTGCTTCCCATCGTGGAGTTGAGCGACTCGGCAGGCAGCATGAAGACCGACATCACATTGAGGAAATCCAATGCCGTCATCAACGATACGGCATGGACAGTCTCACCCTCACGCATCTTGCTCTACAAGAAAAACATCGAGTGTCACAACGTCAGGTTTTCCAACAACAACACCAACAGTTTCCTGGCCATTGACGGCAAGGCATCCAACCTACCGACCGACTCATTGGTCGCCACCTTGAACAATCTCGAAATCAAGTACATCATGTCACTGGTGAATTGGAATGTGGTACGGTTTGCAGGCAAGGCATCAGGACGTGCAGTCGTGAACAACGTGATGGGAGGCGGCGTGCCTGACGTGAAGGTCAATCTCGCTGTTTCAGACCTCTCCATTCAGGAAGGAAACTTAGGCGACGCCAACATCACAGCCCATTGGGACAGGGAGGTCGATGGCATTGTCGTGGACGGACGAATGGTTGACCTCTACACTGTGCCTGACGGACTGACAGGAAGAGAACGGAGCGTGACAGGTATCACGACTGTCAATGGTTGGATTTCACCATCCAAAAATGACATGCACCTTGATGTCAACACCCACAACACGAATGCCGCCTTCATACATGGTTTCCTGGGTGGTGTGTTCAAGGAGGTGTCGGGCTATGTGACAGGACCTGTCAGCATCATAGGCCCCTTCAACAACGTCAACATCATTGCCGATGCCGTACCCAACATGAACTTGCGGTTGCGTGCCACCAACGTGCCCTACCACATCGAAGGCGACACCATCCACATACGCCCTTATCTGTTCGACTTCCCCAACATCAGCATCTACGACAGATTCGGACATCGCTCCACGCTGAATGGTCAACTGACCCACCGCAACATGAAGAACTTCGCCTACCACTTCCAGGCAGACCTGCATGAGTTGCTGGCCTACGACGAGAAGGAATTCAATAGCGACAAGTTCCTCGCCACCGTCTTTACTGATGGCGAACTGACCATTGACGGACGTGACGGGCATCCCCTCTACGTGAATGCCAATGTCACACCCACTCGAGGTTCTGTTTTTGCTTATGATGCAGCCACACCCGATGCTATCACAGGAAGCACATTCATCGAATTCCGCGATCGTGATTCGTTGCAGGCAAACAACATTCAGCCCATCAGAATCAATCGGCGACTCTTGTCCCAAGACGCTGATGAGCAGTCTGTCATCAAGGATTCTCTCGCCATCGTCAAGGAAGCCAAGAAGAACTACAACAGCGACATCTTCATTAACTTCGACATCAACCTCACCCCTGCTTGCGAGGTGAAACTCCGCATGGACAACATTGAGGACGGCTATATGCGCACTTTCGGCAATGCCCATCTCAAGGCCAGTTGGTACAACAAAGGTTCATTCCAGATGTTTGGCAACTACAACATCTCGTCAGGTTCCTACCGTCTCTACTTGCAGGACATCATCTTCCGCGACCTCGCCCTGCAACCTGGTTCGTTGGTAGAGTTCAACGGCAATCCCTTCGACGCCAACATCCATCTGATATGCCACCACACCATCAACTCTGTGCCGCTCAGCGACCTCACCTCCACCACAGCATTCTCTCAAAATAACAAGGTGAAAGTCATCTGCATCCTCGACATCACAGGCAAACTCGGCAATATGGACTTCAAGTTCAACATGGACTTGCCAAACGTGAACGAAGAGACACGCCAATTAGTGCGCTCCATGATTAACTCAGAAGAAGAGATGAACACGCAGATGATTTACCTGCTCGGACTCGGACGTTTCTACCCTAACGAATATGCCCGTGCCAACGGCAACGGCAATTCAGGGCAGGCGATGAACTCCCTGCTCTCCTCCACCCTCAGCGGACAAATCAACCAGATGCTCAGCAACATGATAGGGCGAGACAGCAATTGGAACTTTGGTTCGTCACTCACCACTGGCGAGAAAGGTTGGAACGACCTCGACGTGGAAGGCATCCTCGAGGGACGTCTGCTTGACGAGCGTCTGCTCATCAACGGCGCATTCGGCTATCGTGACAATGCCATGACCAACCGCTCCAGCTTCGTAGGCGACTTTGAGGTGAAGTGGCGAATGGACAAGAAAGGGAACCTCTACATCAAGGCCTATAATCAGACCAACGACCGCTACTTCACCAAGGCCACGCTCAACACCCAAGGAGTCGGACTCTCCTGGCGACGTGACTTCGAGAGCATCCGTCGGCGAATGAGGCAGAAAGAGAATGAGAAAGAGAAAAAGAAGAAATAGAGAACAACATTCAATATCAATAACTTTAATAATAACCTAAAACAACAATCCAATGAAGAAAATGATGCTTGGAGCCATGACGCTCCTTGTTGCAGCAACGTCCTGCAACAAAACTGCGAATCCAGAACAACTTTTCAGTGAAGAAGCCATGGAGTATATCAAAACCGTACCCTACGATGTCAATCGTACAGCGCTTTACAGCGCAGAAGACCTTTACGCTGGCTATGACCCAGCCAAACCTGAGACCTTCGATTCGTGTTACGACACCAAAGTTTACCAACACTTTATCGCCACAGGCAAGCAAGCCAAGGATGTGGAAGAGTCGCTCGCACGCACCCTCCATGACCATGGCATCCACGTAGCCCTCGACGAGTTCTTCAAGGAGCACAACTCACGCCTTTGCATCGGCATCATGGGCGGACATGCCCTGCTGCGTACTGACCCCATGTACAAGAAAGTCGTGCAGCTCAGCAAGCGTCTGACGGAAGAAGGCTTCATCATGCTCAGTGGTGGCGGTCCTGGCGCTATGGAAGCCACACACCTTGGCGCATGGTTGGCAGGCAGAACTGATGCAGAAGTTGACGATGCTGTCGAAATGCTCACCGTCGCTCCATCGTTCAAGGACGAGGGCTGGCTCGCCTCCTCTTTCGAGGTGATGAAGAAGTACCCACGTCAGGGCGACTATGTCAGCCTCGGCATCCCCACCTACCTCTACGGCCATGAGCCATCAGCACCCTTCGCCACCCACATTGCCAAGTTCTTCGAGAACAGCATCCGCGAAGACCTCATCCTCACCGTCGCCTTCGGGGGTATCATCTACACACCAGGTAGCGCAGGCACTATGCAGGAAATCTTCCAAGACGCTGTGCAGAACCACTACGAGTCCTTCGGATTCGCCAGCCCGATGATTTTCCTCGGCACAGAATTCTGGACCAAGGAGATGCCAGTCTATCCATTCCTCCAGCAGTTGGTTGACATGGGCAAGTACAAGAACCTCCAGCTCACCCTCACTGATGACTTCGACGTGGTGGCAGATGAGTTGAACAAGTTCAAGAACAGTGCCCCCAAGGAATAAGCATTTAAACCACGAAGCCATTTGTGCATCAAAATACAAAAAGGCATTTACCTAATCAATTTTTATCTTAACTAAACAAAAACAATGAAGAAAATTTATGTTGCAGCATTGCTCTCCCTCTCAATGATGGCAGCCAATGCACAAGAGCCAAACATCCCAATGTCCATGTTTGGCGGACAGCAGAACATCGACGTTAAATTTGACGAGTACAAGGCAGCACCTCAGGGTTTTGACCAAGAGCGTGCAGGGATTGAGCATGGTACAGTTCAACTCATTGAGTACCAATCTGCTTCAGTCGGCACCACTCGTAAAGCCAATGTCTATCTGCCACCAAAGTACGACAAGAAGAAGAAATACAGCGTGCTCTACCTCCTCCACGGCATCGGTGGCGACGAGTGGGAATGGATGAACGACGGTGGTGTGCCCAACATCATCATGGACAACCTCTATGCCGACAAAAAGGTAAAAGACATGATCGTGGTGATGCCTAACGGACGTGCCGCAAAGGACGACTCTCGTAAGGGAGGTTATGGCTCTGCCCCTGCTTTCGGCGAATTTGACAAAGACCTCATCGGAAGCCTCATTCCTTATATTGAGAAAAACTTCAGC
>CADCQH010000092.1 GCA_902803605.1 uncultured Bacteroidales bacterium
AACATACGTCATTAACTTCGAGCGAAGCGATAACTTCGATAACTTCTTTAACTTCAATCAAGTTGAGTTCCCGAAACTTGTATAATGTATTAAAGCAACCCTAACCTTAACCTTAACTGTCAACTCTTCTCAACTCGGCGACCATCTGTTCCGCCGCTCTTCTGCTGGCACCGGCACCACCCAAGACTCGGTTCATCTCCTCATAATCTGCCAACATCTGCTGACGAGCCTTTCCGCCTGGCAGGATGTCGCCCAGACACTGGATGATGTTCTCCCTCGTCATGCGGTCGGCCACCAGTTCCTGCACAATCTCTCGATCCACAATCAGGTTCACCAACGAGATGTACTTCACCTTCAGCACCTTGCTCCTCAGCCACGAGATAAACTTGCCCACCGGCGTGGCATAGCACACGACCTGAGGCACACGCAGGATGGCTGTTTCCAGGGTGGCAGTGCCCGAAGTGACCAGAGCCGCCGCAGACTCGTGCAGCACCTGATAGGTCTGTCCGAAACGTATCTCCACCTCCAGTTCCTTGGGGATATACTTTCTGTAATAGCTTTCCTCCACATTCGGTGCCCCGGCAATCATCAGCCGATAGCCTTCAAACCGTGCCGCACATTCGAGCATCATCCGCAGATTGTCCTTGATTTCCTGCCGACGACTGCCAGCCAGAATGGCTATCTGACGCTTGGCCGGGCATTCCGCATCTGCACTTTCTCCTCTCCACTGCTCCACGGCATCCACACATGGATTGCCCACATAATGCACGGGATAGCCCCGTTCTTCAAACCATTTCACCTCAAACGGCAAGATGGAGAACAGTTCGTCCACATCCCGTTTGATATTCTTGATGCGATATTCCTTCCACGCCCAAATCTTCGGACTGATATAGTAGTACACCTTGCAGATGCCCCGACCGTGCACAAACTTCGCGATGTCAAGATTGAAGCCTGGATAATCCACCAGAATCACCACATCAGGCCGCCACTGCTCGATGTCCGCCTTGCACTGACGCATATTCTGAAGAATCTGGGGCAGATGCACCAGCACGGGAATGAAGCCCATGTACGCCAGTTCCCTGTAATGCTTCACCAGCGTCCCACCCACGGCAGCCATCTTGTCGCCACCGTAGAAACGGAACTCAGCCTCCACATCCTGCCGTTTCAGTTCCGCCATCAGATTCGAAGCATGCAAATCGCCCGAAGCCTCCCCTGCAATCAAGTAATATCTCATAAACAGTCCTAAACGCTCAGCCCTAAGCTCTAAACCCTAAACTCTAAACCATCAACCCGCTCAACCGCTTCATCGTCCCATACGCCGTCATGTCCAGTTGCAAAGGTGTCACAGCCACATAACCATGCTCGTATGCCCACGAATCGCTCTCCACATCGTTCTTGTCGTGAGGCGCATAATACCCTGCAATCCAGTAATACTTGCCGCCCCTCGGATGATTCCGTTCCTGCCACTCCTCATGCCAGTCACCCAGACCCATCTTGCAAATCCTCAAACCCTTCAGCGGAGTCACGTCTGGCACATTCACATTCAGGCACACTTCCAACGGCAGCCCCTCTTTCAGCACCATCTTCACAATCCGCCGCACATATTCCTTCATATAGCTGAAATCTGCATCCTCTGCAGTCCGACCGCTGGAGAAGGCAATAGAAGGAACATGCTTGATGCAGCCCTCCAAAGCAATCGCCATCGTACCCGAGTAGTGTGCATTCACCGCACAATTGTCTCCATGATTAATGCCACCCAACACCAGATCCGGACGACGGGGCAGCAACTTCTCAAACGCCATCTTCGTACAGTCATTCGGCGTGCCCGTGCAAGCCCACACCGTCAGACTACCCCGCTCTGCAGAGCCCTCCTCTTGCTTGATGAAAATATTCTGCACCGGCGAGTGGCTGCTGATGCTCATGCTTGCCCCACTCCGACCACCGTCAGGAGCCACCACAAACACGTCGCCAAACTCCCTCGCCATCTCTGCCAACTGCCTGATGCCTGCCGCCTCGAAGCCATCGTCATTGCTAATCAATATCAGTTTATCCATTGTCTCTTTACGTTTTCCGCCCACAAAGTTACACATTTCCCCAGTTTTTTCCCCGCTAAAAAAAGAAAAATGTTCTTTCCGCAAAAAAAAAGAGCCAAAGCCTTTGTCAGTTCCTAGAAAAGCACTACCTTTGCATCGCAATTCGAAAGAGGGGTGCTCTTTCCCGATATTGCTGAAAGAACATTGGGATATGGTGTAATTGGCAACACAACAGATTCTGGTCCTGTTATTCCTGGTTCGAGCCCGGGTATCCCAACAAGAACATCCGCTAAGTCACTGCAATCAGTACTTAGCGGATTTCTTTTTTCCATGATCCTTTCCACCAACTGGCGGGAACACGCCAAACTTGCAAGGCATCAATCAATAATTGAGCTCTCCAACCAACAGTAGTAGAGGTCTATATCAAGAAAAAATAGGGAAAATGGTACTTTATTTCCATTTTTTTCATTCTAAATGACAGTTTTCTAATATAAAAATAGTATCTTTGCCACACCAAAACCAAATCAGCATGAAAATCCAGTTAGAAACCAGCAGCGAACAGGCTGCAAACGAGTTAGCTAATGAGATCCTTGACGACGTCAGTGGAAAGAAGGTGGATACATGGCATCATTGCATCCGTAACATCAACAATGCTGAATGCTCATGTATTTATCACTATTCCGACGATGATCCGAACGAGGATGGCAAGCGCATCAAGTTCCGTGTCTATACATCAGGCACACATGTCAGCATGAAGCAGACGTGGCGCGAGGGTTACGTCCCTGGCCGCCAGACCAAACTGCATCTGACCCGTGACCTCATCAACATGATCTACATGCGCTATCCCGAGAAATTCTCTGCCATCAACATCAAATGGTGAGGTGGCATACAGAGCTCAGACAAAAGTGGAGGGACAAATCAGTCGCAACTGATTACGTCCCTCTGCTATGATAGTCCACGTTCAAAAGGAAATGTCTTCCGCTCAAATAGAAATGTTGTGGAGGATGTCAAGGAGATTGCGGTCTATGGCACGGTTTTCCTTGATGGCACGCGAGAAGGGCACATAGACAATCTCGTCATTATCAATGCCGACCATGACATTGCGGAGCCCCTTAAGGATGGCCTGAATGGAGGCTGCTCCCATGCGACTGGCTATAATCCGGTCATGAGCAGTAGGATGTCCGCCTCGCTGTGCATATCCGATGATAGAGATGCGTACATCGAGTTCAGGATATTGGCTCTTGGCCAATTCGGCATAGTGCATGGCTCCCCCTGTCTGCTCATTGGCAGCCACAAGGACGATGGACGAGCCCTTGGTCTTGCGAAATCCCTTTTGGATGAAATGCTCAAGTTGTTCGTCCTCCACTTCGACAGTAGGCACGATAGCCTCTTCTGCACCCGAAGCGATGCCGCTGTTGAGCGCGAGGAATCCTGCACCATCACCCATCACCTCGACAAAGAAGAGACGGGAGTGGCTGGTGGCAGTGTCACGAATCTTATCGACGGTCTGCATGATGGTGTTGAGTGCCGTGTCATAACCAATGGTAGTGTCGGTGCCACAGAGGTTGTTGTCGATGGTGGCTGGAATGGCAATACAGGGAAAGTCAAACTCCTGAGCGAAGATGCGCGCTCCCTGAATGGTGCCATCACCTCCAATGACAATCAAGGCGTCAATTCCCTCCTTGATGAGGTTCTCGTATGCCTTCTTACGTCCCTCGGGATTCTTGAATTCCTTGGAGGGCGAAGACTTAAGAATGGTGCCTCCATACTGGATGATGTTACTGACACTCTGGGTCTGGAACTCGACGATGTCACCCTCGATGAGTCCTTTATAGCCATGATAGATGGCTTTCACTTTCAGTCCGTTGTAGATGGCGGCACGTGTGACGGCACGAATGGCGCAGTTCATGCCAGGGGCATCATTGCCCGATGTGATGATTCCGATTGTGGTCATATTTGCTGAGAGTTTAGAGTTTTTATTACGTACATCACTTCCTCGTCAGTCATTGTGGGATTGAGTGGAAGACTCAGTTCCTCACGAGCGAGTCGCTCAGTGACGGGGAGGGATAGATGATGGTATTCTGGATAGCAGGACTGGAGATGAGGAGGTATCGGGTAATGGATGAGGGTACCAATGCCCCGTTCCAGAAGGTACTGCTTCAGTCGGTCTCGCTGGGATGTGAAGATGGGAAAGATATGATAGACGTTGTTTCCATTGTCCATCAGTTGGGGCAAACGTATTGCATTGTTCTTGATATATTTATAATATGTACGTGCGATGGCTTGTCTCCTTTGATTCTCGGCATCAAGATGTTTCAGTTTCACATCGAGTACGGCTGCCTGAATGTCATCCAATCGGCTGTTACGCCCTTTGTAAGAAGCGACATATTTCTCAGAGAATCCATAATTGGCCAAGGAACGGAGAATCTGCGCAAAATCCTCATCATTGGTGGTTACCGCTCCGCCATCACCCAAAGCTCCGAGATTCTTGCCTGGATAGAAACTATGGCAGGCTGCATCGCCGAGGGAGCCGGTTCTTGGGAGAGTTGACTGTTGACAGGTGACCGTTGACAGGTGACCATGCGGGGCGTAAGAGGAGAGATAGAGACATCCGTGGGCTTGGGCATTATCTTCGATAAGCAACAGGTCATTCGCTTTGCAGAAGTCCTGAATGGATCCGTTGTATGTGCAGCGACCATAGAGATGGACAAGCATCAACGCCTTAGTCTTGGCAGTAACGGTCTGTTCGAGTACGTGAAGGTTGAGGTCAAGCGTTTCTTCGTCCACATCGATGAAAACTGGAGTCAAGCGGTTTTCCGTGATGGAAAGAACGGTAGCGATGAACGTATTGGCTGGAACGAGCACTTCATCCCCTTCATTCAATCGTCCCATCTCCATGTATGCCCGTAGTGTCAGCGTCAGTGCATCCAATCCATTCGCCAACCCCACACAATATTTCGTACCAATATATTGGGCGTAGTGCTGTTCGAACTGCTGCAAAGCCTGTCCCTGCAGGTACCATCCGCTACCCACCACCTCGGCCATTGCCTGCTGTATCTTTTCCGCATGCAGGGCTGTCACTTTTTTCAAATCAAGATATGGTATGTTCATACGTCCCACTCATAAGTGTCATAACAGATGGTTCGCCCACCAAATCCTTCTTTCTGTGCCACCAATCCCTCGTTGAGAATGGAGCCATCGCCCTCGGTCGAACGTCCGAAATCCATATAGGGATAGTCCGGAAAATCGTGGTGCATCACGTAATCATGGATGGCATCCACAGCCCCACTCTCCTTGCCCAAGTCGTTGGATGAGCAATACTGGCCATGCACCACCTGCTGAGTCAGATAGAAAGTCATGCCTGCCACGACCTGACCATCAAGAAGAGCATTGTATTGCAGGATGTTCTTGGGGAATCGCTCATGGAGTAATTGAATTTCCTGCAATGAATGTACTGGATGTACTTGATGCCGATTCATCAGATTCTCATTCAGCACTAGCCAAAAAGGAACAAAATCATCAGTGCGCACTACCTGCACGCCCAATTCTTGAGCATGTCGCAAACGACGTCTTCGGTCTTTGCGCCAACGCAGATGCTGCTGAAGGAAAATGACTGTTCCAATGTCACGTGTCATCAGACGCGCCTTGCAAATCCAAAAGAGCGGATAGAGGTCTTCCTCAGAAGGCAATTGATGATAGACCCACGGAACAGGTTTATAGACCACTTTCCGAATGCCATGCTGATACAAATACCGGTTCAGTTCCTCAAACAAATGGATGACTTCAGCCGAGGTGACCTCTTTGTCCATCAGCAGCCCCCCATAAGTCAGGCCCTGATGGGAATAGAGAGTGGTGTCCACAATGTTGGCAGGAAGGATGGAATGAAGATGATTCCCCACGAAGAACAACAAAGAGTGGTCTTCGAAACGGTCGCTATGGTAATCCATATAGTCACGGAAAAACAAGAACGTCGCATTCTTGGCCTTCGCCACATACTTGTCCCACAGCGCTTTGTCAGCAGAGGTATATCTTCTTATTTCGAACATATTCTTATTACAGACAGCGTTTTATTTCGGACATCTTTTATAGTTTAGGAACTCATCGTACTCGTAGATGTAGTCATCCAAATCAAACAGTTCACTGGCCAGCACCATGCAGACAGCCCCAGAGGAGAAGTCGTCCAAGGTTCGCCACATACCCGGCTTGATGAGCAAACCCTGCCAAGGATGATTCAGGAGGATAGTCTCACGTTCCTTGCCATCATCAAGGGTGACAGTGAAACTGCCACTCATAGCCACCACCAGCTGATAGAGGTTCTTGTGGGCATGTCCACCTCTACTCTCTCCTCCCGGCACATCGTAGGTCCAATAGACCCGCTTGATGTCGAAAGGCACATTCTCCATCTGCTCCACAACCGTCAGGTTGCCACGAGGATCGACGATCTTCGGCAGTTCTATGATTTCGTAATCCAATTTCTTCATTGTGTGCCTCCTATCTATCGAGTTGCTCTTCAATTCTTTTTTTACAGTCCTCCATCAACCACTTTGGGGTGCTGGTCGCACCACAAATACCGATAGAACCTATACCTTCAAACCAATGATGGTCAATCTCGGCAGGGTCATCAATCATGTACGTACGAGGATTGACCGACAAACACTGGTTGTAGAGTACCTTTCCGTTAGAGCTCTTCTTGCCACACACAAAAAGGATGACATCGTGTTTGGCGGCAAAGTCCATGATGTTGGGGATACGGTTGGCCACCTGACGACAAATGGTGTCGAAGTACTGAAAACGTGCTCCCTCCTGCATGTGCGACTCGATATAACTGACGATTTCGCGGAAACCCTCCAATGATTTGGTGGTTTGGGAGAAAAGTAGGATGTCATGGCTCAAGTCTAAATGTTTGGCATCCTCCAGACTCTCGATGACAATGGCAGTGCCCTCGGTCTGTCCCACCAAACCCACCACTTCGGCATGTCCATTCTTGCCATAGATGACAATCTGCCCTCCTGCCTCATATGCTTTCCGAATACGTTTCTGCAAATTCAACACCACTGGGCATGTGGCATCAATAAGGCTGATGTTCTGAGACTTTGCTGTCAGGTAAGTCTGAGGTGGCTCGCCATGTGCACGAAGGAGCATCTTGGTGTCGTGAAGGAATTGGAGGTCGGTGTGTTCTACAGTCCTCAAGCCCATACGTTTCAATCGTTCCACCTCACGACCATTGTGCACGATATCGCCCAAGCAATAGAGCGAATCGCTCTTTGCCAGTTCCTCTTCCGCTTTCTTGATGGCTGTCGTCACCCCAAAGCAGAACCCCGATCCTTCGTCAATCTCTATCAGCATTTCGCCACGATTTCCTTGTATTTCTCCAGCAGCCAGGCACTTTGTTCTTCCCTCGTCAGTTCGGAGTTGTCCAACACGATGGCATCGTCCGCTTGACGAAGAGGTGCCACTTCACGATGGGAATCAATGTAATCACGTTCCTCCACATTCTTCAGCACATCTTCAAAATTCAGGGCATCCCGTTCCTCCTGGGTCTTGGCTTTGCCCATCAGTTCATCAAAACGGCGCTGTGCGCGTACTTTGGCTGTGGCTGTGACAAACACTTTCATCTCCGCTTGCGGGAACACGGCTGTTCCGATATCACGACCATCCATCACAATCCCTTTCTCTTTTCCCATAGCCTGCTGCTGTTGTGTCAGCAAAGCACGCACGAAGGGTAAGGCTGCAATGGGGCTCACACGATTGCTCACTTCCATCTGACGAATCTCTTCTTCCACTTTTTCTCCATTCAGATAGGTGTCTGGACGGCCTGTCTCAGCATTGAATTTGAATGTAATCTGGATTTTGCCAGCATCCACATCAGCCTTCAGCGCATCTTCCAGAATGCCATCATCGGGATACATGCCATGACGCATCGCATAAAGTGTAACAGCACGGTACATGGCTCCTGTGTCCACATACACATAACCGATTTCTTTCGCCAACTGCTTGGCCATCGTACTTTTTCCACAACTCGAATGACCGTCGATTGCAATAATGATTTTGTTCATAATGAATAACCTGCATTAATGATGAGGGAGGATGCCGCAATATGGTATTTGCCATAAGCCACCCCCACCTTGAATTTCTTTACATTCAGTCCAGCGCCTATGCTGAAACCTGCCCAGTGGCTCTTGTCTGCCACCTTCATCTCATGGGCACGACGGAAATTATATCCGAGTGCCACCCACGTATTCTTAGAGGGAAGAATGTCCATGCCCAGCACAAAATGCTGGATGAACTTCACGTCGTCCCAGTGTGTCACATCATCGGCTGTCACTGAAACACGCAACGGGGCTCTGGCAAAGTCTTTGCTCACGCCCAATGCCAAGTCGAACGGCAACGATTCTTTGTTGCCATCATCGTAGAGAGACTTGATTTGTCCGCCAAGATTCCTGCCTACGACAGAGAACGAAAAGCCTCGTACATCATCAAAGTAGTTGAGTGCCAAATCTGCACCAATTGCCGTACTGGAGTAGTTGGCGTAATTGCTCAACAATACTTTCGCCACGATGGCACCACTCCAATAGTCGCTCAACAAATAGGAATAAGATGTTTGGAAATTCAGGTCTTTTGCAGAAAAGGATCCAAGCACCGTACCTTGTTCGTCCGTCTCATCCATCTTGCCATAGTCCAGCATCTGGGCACCGATTGCCCATGTTCCTCTATCCCCGATCGACTTGGTGTAACCTGCTGACATCAGGTTGCTGGAACGGATGTAGGAGTTATAGCCCAGCACGATGCTGTTGTCAGACACATTTGTCATCAAAGCCGCGTTGGTCCACATCATGCTGGCATCGTCCTCGATAATGCTGATGTTGGCACCACCCAAGGCTGCAGAATGTGCACTGACTGGGATATTCAGAAACTGATACCCGAGTTTCCCGTCTTGTGCCCATGAAAAGGCGGACAAGAACAGGAGCGGCATCAGAAAGAAGAGTCTTGATGTCAATCTTGGCGATATCTTTCCGTTTGACTTCGACATTAACTATGGCTTTGGGTTGTCAATATATTATTATAATATGTGTCCAGCAGTTTCTTGGCTGCCACGAACGAGGTGATTTGTCCTCCCAGCACATCCTTTTCCATCTCGTCAATCATGCTCTTGATGGCGGGATTGTAATAGAAACTGTTCTTGAGGTGTTCGTTGATGCTCTCATACATCCAATATTTCGACTGTTCGTTGCGGCGATATTGGAAGTAGCCATTCTCCTTCACCTGATCGATGTAGCGGAAAATCATCTGAAGCACCTTGTCGATATTCAGTTCGTAGAAACCAGAGTAGCACATGACCTCTGGCACAATGCCACTGTCGGGTACGGGGAAGAGGTGGAGCGCATTCCTAAAATGGGAGGCTGCCAGTTCCGCCTTGTCCACATTGCTGCCGTCCGCCTTATTGATGACGATGCCGTCGGCGATCTCCATGATGCCACGCTTGATGCCCTGGAGTTCATCGCCAGTACCAGCCAGCTGAATCAGCAGAAAATAATCGACCATCGAATGGCAGGCCGTCTCGCTCTGCCCCACTCCCACGGTCTCGACGAAGATGTTATCGTAGCCCGCCGCCTCACAGAGGATGATGGTTTCACGTGTCTTGCGAGCCACACCGCCCAGACTTCCCGCCGTCGGACTGGGACGGATAAAGGACTTGGGATGCACTGCCA
>CADCQH010000093.1 GCA_902803605.1 uncultured Bacteroidales bacterium
CTGACAGCAGCCTTGTGGAACGATTCCCTGAGGCCAAGCGGAATTTAGGCCGAAAATACTACACAGTCACCATCCCCTATGACCACGTCCAGGAGCGACTTGAATGGGACTATGCCGCTAACGTGGAGATTTGGGAAGACGACGGAGAACCCAAAGGCGTGATGTTCGGGCACGGATTGGGCATACACTTCACCTTCCGCCCCTATCGTGAATGGGTGAAGGCGGGCGTCAAGGAAGACGAGATCATGCCCTATCAGCACTACACCATCAAACCCGAGAAAATCGTGTATAAATAATCTGGAGGATGGAAGGGTGTCGATGACAAACCGACGATAACTTTTTTGTCCCTTTTCCGGACGGAAGGAAACGGTCATACGTATCATCGGAGTCAATCATACGTATCATCGGAGTCAATCATACGTATCATCGGAGTCAATCATGCGCATGGTTAAAAACCGTAATGCGCATTAACTGAAAAGGGCATGAAAATGCCCCTATATATATAACTGTGTTCATGCTTGACTCCACCGCCCAAGGTGCTGTCTCGCAGAGGCGCTGCAAAAGACAAATGTTGTGTGTATCGGGCTGACGTTAAGGAAAGAAATAAGGGCGGTAGAGGAGAATTGGCCTCTAACCGCCCTTATACTTTGGCTTCCTCCTGACGAGGATTTGCCGCAGCGAATCTGAGATGTGCGTTATGCGTCGCCCTGCTTGAGGTTGAAGGGGGCGATGGTGCGTCCCTCGTTGGATTGCTGAGGCTGTGCCAGTTTGATGGTGCCGAACTGTGACTCGTACTTCTGGACATTGTCCTGGAGAGCCATGAGGAGGCGCTTGGCGTGCTCAGGTGCCATGATGATGCGGCTTCTGACCTGTGCCTTCTGCATTCCAGGCATCATCTGGACGAAGTCTGCCACAAATTCACTGCTTGAATGGGTGAGGATGGCGAGGTTTGCATAGACGCCCTCTGCCACCTCGGGCTTCAGTTCAATCTGAAGCTGCTGATTGTTTTCTGCCATAATTTTCTGTTGTTTTTTAATGTTGTTTGTATGGTTGCTTTATTGTTTCTTCCAGTTCTTGTAACGTTCCATCACCCGTCTGGGGCTGTCGCCTGCCCACGAGTAGCCTGTACGCCGTTCGTATCCGATGTCGGAGAGGTGCTTGCGGGGGATGCCGTCGCGGTCGCAGAACATGGGCTCCGCCTGTTCCAGGTCGTAATACCGTGCCCAGAGTTCTGAGCCTTGGCGCTTCACCAGACGGACATCCTCGCGTCCTTGCTCGTCTCTGAACCGCTCCAGTGCCATGTCCTTCATCACGTGTGCCTCCAGCCACTCCACGCCGCATTTCACGGCTTCCCTCACCTCAGCCGACGGGTTGGGCAAGTCCATCAGGAATTGGAGGATGGTGCAGGTCTCTCCGTTGCCTGTGAATGAGGGCAGTTCGTAGGCGCGGGCTTTCACGGGTGCCAGGGTCTTCTTGTCGTGCTGCTGACACCAAACGGTGCGCTTGCCGGTTTTCCAAGCGTCAGTGCCGTATGGGAGCACCTTGCCCGACTCGTCCACCCGTATCTGGCAATCCAGTATGCACTGAATGCCTTTCTCGTAGGCTGCCCGACACTTCTTCCGGATGGATTTTTCCACCACGACGTACTTGAATCGGTCGTCGTTCTCCAACACGCCTTTCATCAGGCGGAGGACATTCACGGTCGCATTGTCGTTGAAGGTGATTTGTGACGTGTAAGGCTCCTTCTTTCGGGCAGGATAGAACTGAGGGAAACCGCCGTTGTCATACTGCATGTCGAGGAAGAACTCCAAGCCCCGATTGAAGGCCTCCGTGTAGCGTTTCTTCCTCTCCTTCACCAGTTCTTTGTCGAGCCAATGGGAATTCTCGCCCACCATCCTGTCCAGTTGTTCGAGTGCCTTCGCCAAGGTCTCCATCTCCTTGGTCGTGGCACCATTGTCGATGGTGGAGCCGATACCCTTCTTCTCCCACTCCTTCGCCTGCTTGGGGTCAACGCCCTTGAGCCAATCTTGGTTCTTGGGCCATCCTCCCGACTTCATCTGGTACTTCACGATTGAGTCGGCGGTCTGCTGCACGTCCAACTGAGCGGAAGTGCCCAATGTGACGCAGCACGCTATGGTGATGACGAGCCAGCGTTTCATTCTTGATGCGTCGTTGATATGTTCATGACTTTCGGTTAATGTACAATTTGCTGACAACCCGCATGGCAAATGGTACATTGTAATTTAATTGTCAAATTGTACATTATTTAAAGATGCTCTTCAGGATTTCAGTGGTCACCTTGCGGGTGGCTGTGTTGGCGGCTGTCTTGGCTGCCGAACCGAGGATGGATCCCGAACTCTTGGAGGACGAACTCTTCTTGGTGGCTGTTTTCTTCTTGGCCGAGGATGAGGTGCTGCGGCTGGAGGACGAGTTGCCTGTGATTTTCTTGCCGACCGACGTGCCGACCTGATGTCCTACGGAACCCAGTACGGCGCCGATGAGTGTGCCGAAGATGGTGCGCTTCCACATGCTGGAGGACTTGGACTTCTCTTTGGCCTTGCGCTCTTCTTCCTTGCGAAGACGTTCGGCCTCCTTCTCTTGTTCCTTACGCAAACGCTCTGTTTCACGCTCCTCTTCCTTACGCAGCCGCTCGGCTTCCTTCTCGGCTTCCCGCTGCTGTTTCGCTTCCTCACGCATCAGCCGTTCCTGTTCCTTGATTTGGCGTGCAGCCTCCTTCTCGGCCTCGCGCTGCTGCTTCTCCTCTTCCTGACGTCGAAGCATGGCCGCAGCCTCTGCATCTTCCTGCTCCTTCTGGGCGATGAGCACCTCGTAGGCACTCTCGCGGTCAAAGTAGTTGGCGTACTCCCTGATGTGCTCAGGTGCGGCATTCTGGATGTCGAGACGCTGTCCTTCTGTGATGGCGCCAATCTGGCTGAGCGGGAAGAGTATCTTGGCGCATTGAACGATGGTTGGCGCACCTTTCTCGTCAAGCACGGAAACGAGCGCCTCGCCTGTCCCCAATTCCATAATGGCTTCCTCTGTGCTGAAGGCAGGGTTGGCTCGGAAGGTCTGAGCGGCTACACGCACAGCTTTCTGGTCTTTGGGCGTATAGGCTCGGAGAGCGTGCTGGATGCGGTTGCCCAACTGTCCGAGGATGGTGTCGGGAATGTCGGAGGGGGATTGGGAGATGAAGTAGATGCCGACGCCCTTTGAGCGGATCAGTCGGATGACCTGCTCCAGCTTGTCAACCATCGCCTTGGAGGTGCCGTCGAAGAGCATATGGGCTTCGTCGAAGAAGAAGACGAGTTTGGGAAGTTCCATATCACCCACCTCTGGCAGGGTGGCATAGAGTTCAGTCATCAGCCACAGGAGGAAGGTGGAATAGAGTTTGGGGTTGAGCATCAGCTTGTCGGCTGCCAGTACGCTCATCACACCCTTGCCGTCTTCTTTGGCAATGAGGTCGTTCACGTCAAAGGCGGGCTCGCCAAAGAACTTGTCGCCACCCTCGCTCTGAATCTCCAGCACGGCACGCTGAATGGCACCGATGCTGGCAGGGGAGATGTTTCCATAAACGGTGGTGAAAAGTCCTGTGTTCTGCCCTACGAAGTCAAGCATCAGCCGCAAGTCTTTCAGGTCGATGAGCAGGAGTTGCTTGTCGTCGGCAATGCGGAAGACGATGTTGAGTACTCCGCTCTGCACATCGCTTAAGCCCATCAGTCGGCTGAGCAACTGAGGCCCCATAGCAGACACAGTGGTGCGCATGGGGAAGCCTTGCTCACCGAACACGTCGTAGAAACGGACGGGACATGCTTGGTATTGCGGATTGGAAATGCCGAACTCCACTTGCCGCTTCTCGATGAACGATGAGGTCTTGCCTGCCTGAGAGATGCCGGAGAGGTCACCCTTCATGTCGGCCATGAAACAAGGCACACCAGCCTGACTGAATGTTTCGGCCAGTACTTGGAGGGATACGGTCTTGCCCGTACCCGTCGCACCAGCGATGAGTCCGTGACGATTACACATTTTGCCCACTAAGTTGATGGGACCATCAGCGCAATGCGCGATATAAAGATTGCCGTCTAAATACATATTGGTTGAGGGTTTAGGGTTGAGAGTTTAGAGATGAGAGATGAGAGTTTAGGGCTGAGAGTTATATCTGGTGAGACCACTGTTGAGCCAGTTGAGGAACCTGGGGATGTCCTCGTCGTAGGAATAACTGCGTTCGAGCGGATTGCCGTTGTTGTCGAGCAGGACGTAGAAGGGTTGGGCGTTTGCACCAAACTTCTGGGATTGGAGATAACTCCATCGGTCGCCCACCGTGCGGAGTTTGCGTTCACCACCTTGATCTATCACCATCATCGGTTCAGGGAGGTCGGTCTTCTCATCGACGTACAACTGAATCAGTACGTATTTGTTGGTCATGATGTCCGCCACAGTGGGGTCGGTGAAGACGGCAGCCTCCATCTTGCGACAATTCACGCATCCGTAACCC
>CADCQH010000094.1 GCA_902803605.1 uncultured Bacteroidales bacterium
CCGATGATGCTCTCTCCTGATGTGGCATCCGTGATGGTGCCCTGCACTGTTTGCGCCCAAGTCGCAAAAGTGGAAGCGACGGTCAGAGCCGCCGCTAAAAATAATCTTTTCTGTGTCATGTTGTATGAAGTTTTTTATCTAACCTTAACCCTAACCTTAACCCTAACCTTAACCTTAACCCTAACCCTAACCTTAACCCTAACCCTAACCCTAACCTTAACCTTAACCCTCAATAACCAATAAACTCTAAACTCTTAACTCTAAACTCTCAACCCTAAACTCTCAACTCTAAACTATTTACCATTCTTTAATTGTTCTGTGCCAAGAGCCTCAACTGACTCTCCACCTCCTTGTTGGTCAGGTGCAGGAAACCCGCCTCGTGGTTGTATTGCTGTCCGTCACGGATAATCCACTGGAGGAAGTTGTCGATGTCTGTATCGAAACTGTTGTAGATGAAACCGATGTCTTCCACAGGGATGAGGTCAATCTCTTCGTTCTCAATGAGCTCAAGCGTCTCGTCAAGATTGCCGGAACGGAGAACTTCACGCTGACTTGCCTTCACACCAAGGGGCAGGAGAGCGAGGTCACTGCGGAGGGTACGTGAAGATAGGTCGTAAAGATTGCTCAGGGCATTGAACGTGACGGATGCCTTGTCTTCGTTGATGGCCGAGAGCAGATAGAGGTCATCGCCGGCAATGCGGTTGCCACGCAGGTCGTCGAGGGTGCGTCCGAAGTGAGAAGCGAAGATGCTTGACAGGGATGTCTTGCTGCTGCCCGAATACACGGTGAGCTTGTCCTTCAGTTTGTTGTGCTTACCCTCCACTTCCTCTTCATACTCTTCGTCGAGGTCTTCAGCCGTGAAGAAAAGGTTCTTGATGTCCTTGCTTTTCCACTCCTTCTTCTGGATATCGTTCAACAGGGGATTCTCGGTGGAGGTGACGGGCAGCAGGGCATAACGACCGACATAGGTGACATTCACACCTTCCTGATGACTGCTTACCAATGTGAGGTCGGCATCTGCGTTCTTGCCGCTCACAAGGGCAATCTGCACGTCAGGGTTCACTGCCTTATAACCTTCAATCCACTTTTCCACCAAGGCTTTGCTTGCCTTGTTCACCTTGATCGTGATGCTACCATCGTTCTGTGCCGTTGCCGCACTTGCCGTCAATGTCACGACCGTTGCTATTACTGTAATAAATGCTTTAATCTTCATGTCTATATATTTATAATGTGTAACGTTCGAGTTGATTTCTCAATGACTCCGCCTTCGTTCGTCATTTCTGGTGCAAAGGTACGGACATTTCGCCTACCCCGAAATCACTCTGATGGGGGATATGGCTACCATATATGTGGTAGATACACAAAAAGAGAGAAGAATGCACTGTTTGCAATCCTCTCTCTATTAGTTACTTAGTTTTCAGTCTAAGCCCTTCTCATGAACCCTAACCTTAACCCTAACCCTAACCTTAACCCTAACCCTAACCTTAACCCTAACCCTAACCTTAACCTTAACCTTAACCCTAACCTTAACCCTAACCCTCAATAACCTCTAACCTCTAACCTCTAACCCTCTAACCTTTAAACTATCTCACCACTTCCACATCACTATATGCCATTCGATTTCCCTGTGCAAGTCGAACTCCCTCCACACGTATGACCTTCGCACGGGTAGGCTTGCAGCACACCGTCTGCCAGATAGGGTTGTTGACGATATTGGAGAACTCCCCCTCGCCCAATGTCTCCCAATGGTTCCAGTCGGTAGTGGCTGCGATACGGTAGTGTGTGATGATTCCATCGCGCGAGTCTTGTGGGGGAAGGTAGCGGAAAGCGGTGACAGTCGTCTCCTGGTCGAGGTTGACAAACATCATGTTGTCCGTAGCAAAGAAGATGTAATAGTCTGATGCATGTTTTTCGCCAGCATTCGGAGTGTCTTGGTTGATGTCGGGTGCCAGATAAACGCCCAGTTTCTTGATGACGGGTTCAGCCTTACTGTCGGTGATGGTGAAACGCAGTTGGGTGGTCCTGACGGTGGGAAAGCAGATGATGCGGCGGTGCCCGATGGTGGTGAGTCCATCATGTCCTTCTACCAATTCATCTTTCAGTGGCAGCCATTGGCCATCGACCATGGCTTCAAGGGCGAATTTCTTCACACGCTGTCCCAATGCGATGTTTTCTTCGACAAGGAAACGGTTGACAGCGGTAGGCTTTTTGAACGTGAGGGTAAACGACTTGTTGGTGAGTTTTGGACGTTTCACTTCCTTGATGACGTTCTTCTTGAACACCTCGTCTATCATCTTCTTGAAGGCGATGCCACGCAAACTGTCAGTCGGATGGATGCGACCGTTGGGGGCAATGGGAAAGTTGAGCAGCAGCGTGGAATTGCGTCCCACCGACTTGTAATAGGTGTCCATCAACTTCGACAGGCTCTTCACGTTCTCGTTCTCCGTTTCGTGGTAAAACCATCCAGGACGTATGCTGGTGTTTGTTTCGGCAGCCACCCATGAATCGCCATTTTCCAATCCAAATCGCAGCATATTACCCGACACATTCCCTTCTTTGTTCAAGAGGCTCCAGTTGGTCTCACCCACGCTGCCTGCCTCGTTGCCCACCCAGCGCAGGTCGCCACGGTCACCACCGTCATTCCATATCACGCATTTGGGTTGCAGTTCTCGAATCATACGGAATGTCTCGCCCCATTCGTAGTAGGTCTTGGCGTCGATGCGGCGTGTTTCATTTGCTCCGCCATACCAGCCATCACCACCGTTGGCACCATCGAACCACACCTCGAAGATGTCGCCGTATTGGGTCAACAATTCACGCAGCTGATGGCGGAAATAGGTGATGTATTCAGGCTTTCCATAATCAGGATGGTTTCTGTCCCACGGCGAGAGATAGACAGCAAACTTCAAACCCTCCTTTCGGCAGGCATCAGCCAATTCACGCACCACATCGCCCTTGCCGTCCTTCCAGGGTGCGTTCTTCACAGAGTATTCCGTATAGGCCGAAGGCCACATGCAGAATCCGCAGTGGTGCTTGGCTGTAAAGATGATGCCCCTCATGCCTGCCTGTTTGCACACTCGTGCCCACTGCTGACAATCCAGATTGGAAGGGTTGAACAGTTTGGGATCTTCGTTGCCGAATCCCCATTCTTGGTCGGTGTACGTGTTCAGCGAGTAATGGATGAACGCATACATCTCCATTTCCTGCCAGCGAAGCTGGTTTTCAGTGGGCAATGGTCCACAGGGCTCCACTTGCGCTTTCAGCATGATGGATGCTGTCATAGTGATCAGCATACAGCAGATGACAAAAATTGTTCGTTTCATCTCGTTGGGCTTATTGTTTTCTTGTGGGTGCTCCAAAATAGCTGTAGCGGTTGTTGTCAGGATTGACCACCATCTGCTCGATGACAACCTCTGGGTCTATCATGACGAGCTTCAATGTGTGCTTGCCGGCATTCGTCTGGAAGGTGACATCGAGCCAGCGGAGGTTGTCGAACACCTCATCGCGACGGATCAACTGACGACCATTCATAAAGCCGCTCAGTGCGAGACGACTGCGTGGAGGTAGAGGTTTCAACACCTTCGATTGCGCCAGGTTTTGGGGCGTGTATTCCTGAAAGGTGTCAACGAGTCCACGACGGGCGTCAATCACCTGCATCGGTTGGTCGTCAAGTTGTACACCAAGGCGAAGACCACGGGCTGGCATAACATCTTGTGTAGGCAGAATGCCAATGGCCACATGTCCCTCATCAGTCAGTTCTACTTCATATTCCAACATGGGACCGTCACCATTCGTGTGCTCCGTCATCACATCAGCAGCACCCATGCAACCCGTGTTGCGACCAAGGTCGGGCAGAAAAATCCATCCGTCGCTTTTCCGAATGAAATCACAGGCAGCGATAGCGTATTCTTTCGTGTCGTGAGTGGCATTCAGGTTGTGGTTAACCTTGTAACCGAGCGTCATCGGATGGCGGTTCCTGTTAGGAATGGACCATTGGGTGTAGCCAATGTGGTTGTCGAGCATCATTCCGTCCCATTTACCTCCAGCCATCACCTTGTTGTAATGGTTGGTGAGACGTTGATCTTTTTCCATGAGATGACAGATGGTGAGACTGTCGCCAATGGTGGCGGCGTTGTAGATGTGTGCTATACCTGCACTGGCCACTGTCGGGTAATAGACCAACTGATAGAAGGCATCCTGAGCCTCGGATGGAATTTGTTCCTTTAGCGCTTCGCAGCGTGTGACGAGTGACTGCCAGAGGTTGCTGACGTGAAGCATCTCTTCGTAGTTGTAGATGCCTGGCACTTGGGCTTCGGGCTTGCGCCAAAGGTTATATTTCGAGTATTTGGCAATGATGTCGGCTGTTTCTTTGGCGAATGTTTCGCCAAAAATGCTGCGTGTCCAGTTTTCCAGCCATTTCTGTTCATCACCTGGTTGGATGGCATCAGGGTTCCAGGCATAGTGCATGATGAAGTCGATGGGCATCTCCTTTGGCTTCAGGTCGCCCACGTTGATAATCCAGATGCGGTCAATGCCACTCTGATAGGCAAGATTCAGTTGCTCACGCAGTTTGGGCACGGTTGTCGTGTTCACCCAACGGTCATTCCAGGGACCGCCATTCATGTCGATATGATAGTAAAGACCGAGTCCGCCCTTGCGCTTACGTTCGAAATCACGCCCTTTGCGACGGATATAGCCCCAGTTGTTGTCGCAGAGCAGCAGCGTCACATCGTCAGGAACGGTAAATCCTGCATCGTAGTAGCGCTGCACTTCCGTAAAGATAGCCCACAGCTGGGGCACGGCATCAGGTTTGCCGTAGATGTCCTTGATGATTTTCCGCTGACCCTCAATGACGCTGCCAAGTGTCTTCATGTTCTCTGTGTCGTCACCCTTTCCCATGGCCACATCGCCGTCGCCACGCATACCGATGGTCACGATGTTGTCGTAGGCTTTATTGCGTTCCATGCCCTCACGGAAGAATTGGTCGATGCGTGACTTGTTCGATGCATAGTCCCAAGGCCCCACCTGGTTCTTGCGATGCAGATACTCTTGATGTGAGCGCATCATTGGCTCATGATGGCTGGTGCCCATCACGATGCCCATCTCATCTGCCAGTCGTGGACTCTCAGGGTCATCTTCATTGAATGCAGTTGCCCACATGGCTGGCCAGAAGTAGTTGGCTTTCAGACGTAAGAGCAACTCGAAAATGCGTTCGTATGCTTTGGCGTTCACCCCACCGAATTGGTTTGTACACCATGTTCCGAACGACGGCCATTCATCATTGATGAAGATACCACGATACTTCACTTTGGGCGGTTCTTGAACAAAACGCCCTCCATCATAATACAATTCATCTTGATGTTTCACAGGGACATCTGCCATCCAATACCAGGGTGATACGCCGATGCGCTCTGAAATGTCGTAGATGCCATAAATTGTGCCTCGCTTGTCGCTGCCGGCAATGATGAGATTCCCGTCCACAACATCAATCAGGTATGATTCCCATTGTCCCCTGACACGGCTCACGTCAATTTTCTTTTGCTTGATGAGGCTGTCAACAATCCGGCTCTTGCCTATGGTGCCGACAAGGATAGACGCATTGAGATTCTTGCGTTCATGTGGCAGCGCGCCTGCAGAAACGGATGTCTGCACGTCAACTTGCGATGAAACACCTGTCACTTTCCGTATGTCATCTCCAAGATTCCGTGCAGCTCTGATGACTCCTTTCCAGTCATCCGCATCGACAATGACAGAAGCGGTCTTGCCGTCTTTTGCAATACAAAAACGGGTCGTCTGTGCCCAAGTCGTCAGGGACGTACATGCCACTAACAGGATAATCAAGATAGTTTTTGGTTTTCTCATGTTTTGGTATTTTTTTGTCTGCAAAGGTACGAAACAATGCGTTCTTGATGGTTCAATATATTATTCAAAAAGTAGGACAAAGTTATGATTGTTGTGCCTGAATGATAATTTTGTCCTCTCGTGGTGATGGGTGAATCATCAATAAGTCGTATTTTTGCAGTCGTATTACCAAAGGATGCCAAACGATGACACATATACCGATAGAGTCAATGAACCTGATGATGCTGAACGTGGGGTGCGCTACGCATCATGCAGACTGGAACTGGCAGAAAGTGAGTTCTCCCTTCATTCGTGTTTTCTATGTCATTGAGGGGGAAGCGATGCTGCATCTGCCCCAAGGGAATGTGAAACTGACTCCCCAGCACATGTACATCATACCTGCATATACTGTTCATTCGTATGAGTGCCATGGGATGTTCAAATTGTATTATATGCACATATATGAAGGTTTCAAGAACGAGGCGAATCTGCAAGACACATACGAACTGCCGACCGAGGTGTTGGTGGGGAGTGGTATGGAACCGCTCTTTGAGTATGTGGTCAACCTGCATCCCGATGCCAAGCTTCCTGAACCAGACCCGAAAAGTTATGATACATCGACGAAGACGTTTGGTTATGTTGAACGTTACCAGCGAATGGCGCTATGGGAGAAGATGGAACTGAGGGGAACCATGCTGATCATCATGTCGCACTTCATCAGACACGCCAAGCCGCATGTCTGGACATCCGACGAACGCATGAAACATGTCCTGCAGTATATTCATGAACATATTGCTGATGATATTGAAGTGGAGACATTAGCTCGTATTGCCTGCGTCACCAAAACTTACTTCATCCGCCTCTTCAAGCAGGAATTTGGTCTGTCTCCCGTCCAGTATATCAACAAAAAGAGGGTGGAGCGGTCGCAATTGCTGCTTTTCACTACAGACCTGTCTGTCAGGGAAGTGGCGTACCAGTTGGGCATCAGTGACCACAGCTATTTCTGCCGCCTGTTTCGAAAGATGGTGGGAATCACCCCGAAGGAATATCGTTGCCAACAGAGAACATAAGCCGGCAATCGAATGCTTGGAGAATATTTATCCATGTACCATTGTTTTGCAAGATAAATTTACCAAACAAACTGTTTCTTCTTGGTAAGAATCTGAACTCGCCATACCTTTGCACCAAATTTGAAAATCAAGGACAAAGGACTATGGACAAAAAAACTATCATCATTGCTGACAATCAGGACATCACACGGTTGGGGCTGAAAACCCTGGTGCGTGGGGCTCTGAAGGATGTCGAAGGACTGGAAGTGAAGGAACTGAACCACAGGGTGGAACTGATTGCTGAACTCAAGGCAAATCCATCGGCAGTGGTCATCATCGACTACACGCTGTTTGATCTGGGCAGTACAGACGAACTGCTCAATCTCTCCGACCGCTTTCCTTATGCTTTGTGGGTGCTCTTCTCCGACGAGCTGACAGAGGGGTTGATCCGTCGCTTGAGTGTGGAGCAGCAATTCAGCATGATTCTGAAGGACGATTCAGCGCAGGAAATCATCACGGCACTGAAGTGCGCCATCACAGGCGTGCGTTTCCTCTGCCATCAGGTGACCAACTTGTTGCTCACGCCATCTGCTCAGCAGTCCATTGCGGAACGTGACCAACTGACTGCGACAGAGAAGGAGGTGCTGCGGCTCATCGCCTTAGGCAAGTCAGTGAAGGAGATTGCAGTGGAGCGCAGTTCAAGCATCCACACCATTACGACGCACAAGAAGAACATCTTCAGGAAAATCAACGTGAACACCATCTATGAGGCGACGAAATATGCCCTTCGTGCAGGAATTGTGGAAATGGTGGAGTATTATATTTGAGGGGTGGGAGATTGAGCGGTTATTGGTTATAGGTTATTGAGAGGTTAGCGTTAAAGTTAAGGTTAGCGTTAGGGTTAAGGTTAAAGAGAATATGCAAAAATCTACGATAGCGATTGATACGAAACTGCCGAGGCAGGATGCCTTTGGAGCGATAGCAATGCCTGTCTATCATACGGCGGCATACGAGTTTGAGACAGCCAAGGCTATGGCGGATGCGTTCTGCGGTAGGGTGCTGGCGCCTGATTATTCGAGGGTCATGAATCCCACCGTCATGCACTTGGAGGACACAGTGAAGGCTTTGACCGATGCGGCAAATGTATTTGCCTTTTGTTCAGGCATGGCGGCCATCACCAATACATTAATGGTTTTCGTGGAACAGGGTAAGAACATCGTCACCTCACGTCATCTCTTTGGCAATACAGTGGCGCTCCTGAACCGCACGCTGTCACGTTTTGGTATTGAGACACGACAGGTCGACCTGCTCGATCTCGATGCTGTTCGGAATGCCATCGATGAACACACGGCTTGCCTGTATTTTGAGATTGTCACGAACCCGCAGATGGAGGTGGCTGACATAGCGGCACTCGCTGACATCGCGCACGAGAAGGGCATTCCACTCATAGCCGATACGACCGTCATTCCTTTCACGCAGTTCAGCGCCAAGCGCTTGGGCGTGGATGTCGAGGTGGTGAGCAGCACGAAGTACATCTCTGGTGGCGCCACCTCTTTAGGCGGTTTGGTCATCGACTATGGCACGTTCCCTGTGGTGAACCAGCGCATCCGTTTCGAACTGCTCTTCAATGTGGGCAGCTACATGTCGCCTCATGCGGCTTACATGCAGTCGTTGGGTTTGGAAACCCTCGATGCCCGCTATCGGGTGCAGGCGCAGAATGCCCTCACCCTGGCTCGGAAGTTGCAGGAGGTGCCAGAAATCAAACGGGTGAACTATATCGGTTTGGAGGACAACCCCTTCCATGAGTTGGCACAGAAGCAGTTTGGCGAGACAGGAGGTGCCATGCTCACCTTCGACTTGGCTGACAAGCAGACTTGCTTCCGATTCATCGACCATCTGCAACTCATTCGTCGTGCGACCAACCTCTTCGATAACAAGACCCTCGCCATCCATCCTTACAGCACCATCTTCGGTCCTTTCGGCAAAAGCCAGAAGTTGGCGATGGACGTGTACGACACAACCATCCGTCTCTCAGTGGGATTGGAGGCTGTGGAAGACATCTTTGATGACATCGTGCAGGCCGTTAGGGCGATACCATAAAAAGGGTAGGGGAATACCACGCGCATGGGATTGTACCACAGCACGAAAACCACGAACTTTGCACCAACATTTATTCACGACAAAAAACTAATATTCTTATGGCAAAAATCGCACAAAGCCTTGTCGAATTGATAGGCAAAACCCCTCTGCTTGAACTTTCTAAAGTGGAGAAAGACCAACGGCTCAAAGCCCGTGTGTTGGCCAAATTGGAGTATCTGAACCCAGGACGCAGCGTGAAAGACCGTGTGGGTTATGCACTCATCGAACAGGCTGAGAAGCAGGGGCTTCTCGGTCGGAATACGGTCATCATCGAACCGACGAGTGGCAACACGGGTGTGGGACTTGCATTGGTGGCTGCTCGACGTGGCTACAAACTGATTCTCACGATGCCAGACAGCATGAGCGTCGAACGGCGTACGTTGCTCCGCAGTCTTGGTGCTCGACTGGTGCTCACACCTGCCCATGAAGGTATGCCAGGTGCCATCCGCAAGGCTCAGGAACTGGCTTCGCAGACCGATGCTTTCATTCCACAGCAGTTTGCCAATGAGGCGAATCCAGAGGTGCATCGCCAGACGACCGCTCAAGAAATTTGGGATGATACGGATGGGAAAGTGGACATTTTCATCGCTGGTGTCGGAACTGGTGGTACGGTGACAGGCGTGGGCGAAGTGTTGAAACGGCTGAATCCCCAAGTGAAGGTGGTGGCTGTGGAGCCCTACGACTCGCCTGTGCTGTCTGGTGGAAAGCCTGGCCCTCACAAGTTGCAGGGCATTGGTGCTGGGTTCACGCCCCAAGTGCTGAACACGAAAGTGTATGACGAGGTGTTCAGAGTGAAGAATGAAGATGCTTTCGCTGCCAGCCGTCTTTTGGCCAAGACGGAGGGTACGTTGGTGGGCATATCGAGCGGTGCGGCTGCACATGCTGCCATTGAGATAGCCAAACGTCCAGAGAATGCTGGCAAGACCATTGTGGTGCTGCTGCCTGACACTGGTGAACGCTACCTCAGCACCCAACTCTTTTCTGAGTGAGGAAGGTGAAATAGAATATAGAATAAAGATTTAGACACAAACATTCGCCCAGCGCATGGGCTGGACAAAAACTTCATAATTATGGCAAAATTAATTGTAAATGGAGAGGACCAGGAGGTTCAACTCCCTGCTACTGTGGCAGACTTGATCAAGCAGAACAATGTGGCACAACCTGAAATGGTGAGTGTGCAAGTGAACGAAGAGTTCGTGGACAGAGAAGAGTTCGACACCCTCCAACTGAACGAGGGAGACGAAGTGGATTTCCTGTATTTCATGGGAGGGGGACAAGACAAGGAATCGATTGAGTATCGATTCGGAAGGCTTGGGGTGCAGTGCTCGGCTGGTCGGAGTCGAGGAACGAAGACGAAC
>CADCQH010000095.1 GCA_902803605.1 uncultured Bacteroidales bacterium
TGACATGGATATGGATGAGTTCATTCTTGAAGCCATCGAGTTTGGCGTGAACGACGAGTATGATGAGGAGTACGATGAGGAGAAGGATGAGACGACCATCACCATCTATGGTGACCCCAAGTCATTCGCTCAGATTCAGAAGTACCTTGAAGATAATGGTTACGAAATCACAGGTGCAGAGTTCACTTATGTGCCAAATGATTTGAAGGAAGTGACGGACGAGCAGCGTGAAACTATTGAGAAGATGGTGGAACGCCTCGAAGAGTTCGATGATGTGCAGAATGTGTACACGAACATGAAATAATAGTTATGAAAACTGTTTACGAAACGACGGGCACATGCTCAAAAGCAATAGTACTGGATGTTGATGATGCCACTGGCATCATCAACTCTGTCCAGTTTATTGGTGGTTGCCCGGGCAACACTGTTGGTGTGGCTCAGTTGGTGCGAGGTCAGAAAGTGGACGATGTCATCAGTAAACTTGAGGGCATCCGTTGTGGTACTAAGCCTACGAGTTGCCCTGATCAGTTGGCTCATGCCTTGCGTCAGGCGCTTGAAAGTAAAGCGTGATTTCGTCCTCCTCAACTATTATACTATTATATAAATATATATATTATGTACGCGCGTATATCTATTCTGTGCCTGATAATTTTTTTTGTTTTCACCTCATGTCAGGAGCGTAAAGCAGAAGTCTTTGCACGTGAAGCAAAGGAATACACTGAAACGACTTGTCCTCTGATGATGGACGACTTCACACGAATTGACAGTGTGGTGTTTGTAGGACGTAATGACCGAATCGGCGATATGGTGATGTACTACACTCTTTTCCTGGATGACGAGTCGCGAAAGGTTGTGATGGACAACTTAGGTGAATTGGCAGAGATGAACTTGAAGGAACTCCGCAACTCTGTCCGCTTTACGAAATACAGGGAGGCTGGGGTAGAGTTCACCTACATTTATCATGATGACGCCACTGGTGATAAAATCATGGAGTGTCATTTCACGAAGAAGGATTACGAATAAGGAAAAAACGTCAGGAACCATGATTGTGTGCGCACACAGTCATTTTGACCTCCAACCTAACGTTTTTCCGCAAATTATTCTTTTTTATCTACATTTTTCGCTTTTTTTGTTGTTTTTATGTTGTTTTATTCATATAAACATTGTAACTTTGCAACGGATTTGAAAGGGAAACAAGGATTTTCATATCCCTTCTAATAATAAGTTCAACAAATTAAGGTTAAAAAGATTATGTTACAGGAAAAAGCAGGAAACATCGCTGGTCTCATTTGGAATGCTCTTGCAGCAGCAGAGGCAGCACAGTCATTCAAGCAGATTAAGAAAGCTACTAAACTTGCAGAGAAGGATTTCAACCTCGGTCTTGGTTGGTTGCTCCGTGAGGACAAAGTCAACGCTGTTGAGACTGGTGATGAGAAGGATCCATACGCTTACTCTTTGAAGTAAATTTGTAGAGACATTCTCAATTATAGTGTTGCGAAACAATAAAAATGCGTTGCTCCATGCGAACAACGCATTTTTCTTTTTAAAAACTTATGTTCATTAGTAAAAAACTGTCCTTTTTGTTCGTATAACCGATTTTTTTGTTTTACCTTTGCAACTGATAAGTTGATCAATTATCATAATTTGGTTATGAAGAAGAATTTTTACAAATGCGTGAGCAAAGCTTGTGCCGTGTTGCTTACTTTGTTGGGCTTCACAGCTCCTATCACATTGGCTTCGTGTTATGGCCCAATGCCTGATCGTCATTACACATCGGAGGAATTGGCAGATTCTATTGATTCATTAAGTGTGAGTGAAGAAGACTCGTTGGCTCTCACGGAGGAAGAATTGCAAGCTGTTGAGGAATCGGCCCTTGAGGAAGGGGCAGAATAAAGTGGGATTGGCTTGTGAGTATGAAGAACATCAGGAATTTTTGTATCATAGCACATATTGATCACGGCAAATCGACATTGGCTGATCGACTCTTGGAGAAGACCAAGACCATCGAAATCACCCAAGGTCAGATGCTTGATGATATGGATTTGGAACAGGAGCGTGGTATCACTATTAAGAGTCACGCAATCCAGATGGAACACGCATATAATGGTGACAAGGAGGAGTTCAAGGGGCAGAAGTACATCTTGAACTTGATTGATACACCCGGACATGTCGATTTTTCCTATGAGGTGAGCCGTTCCATCGCGGCATGCGAAGGAGCACTGTTGGTCGTGGATGCTACGCAAGGTGTGCAGGCACAGACCATTTCCAACCTCTATATGGCCATTGATCATGACCTTGAAATCATCCCTGTCATCAACAAGATTGATATGCCGAATGCTATGCCTGAAGAGGTGGCAGACGAAATAATTGACCTTATAGGTTGTGACTTGGAGGATATCATCTATGCCAGCGGCAAGACAGGCGAGGGTGTGGAGAATATCCTTAATGCTGTGGTGGAACGTGTGCCCCATCCTGTGGGTGATGAAAATGCACCTTTGCAGGCACTTATCTTTGACTCAGTTTTCAACTCCTATCGAGGAGTTATTGCATATTTCAAAATCATTAATGGTGTAATGCGTCCAGGAGAGAAGGTGCGCTTCATCAACACGAAGAAAGAATATCTGGCTGAGGAAATAGGTACACTGAAGATGGATATGGTGCCCAAGAAAGAACTGCGTACTGGAGATGTTGGCTATATTGTGACGGGCATCAAGCAGGCAACCGAAGTGAAGGTGGGTGATACTATCACCTCGCTCAGTAATCCGACGAACGAAGCCATTCAGGGGTTCCAGGAAGTGAAACCGATGGTGTTTGCTGGTATATATCCCATTGAGACTGAAGACTATGAGAACTTGCGCACATCGTTGGAGAAATTACAACTGAACGATGCTTCGTTGACGTTCCAGCACGAAAGTTCTGCTGCTTTAGGCTTCGGCTTCCGTTGCGGATTCCTGGGATTGCTCCATATGGAGATTGTTCAGGAACGGTTAGATAGGGAATTTGATATGGATGTCATCACGACAGTGCCCAATGTCAGTTATATGGTTTATGATAAACAGGGTGGGGTGCAGGAGGTGCACAATCCCAGTGGTATGCCAGACCCCACGCTCATCGATCATGTGGAGGAACCCTACATCCGTTCTACTGTCATCACCACTGCCAATTATATTGGCCCCATCATGACGCTCTGTTTGAGCAAGCGTGCCGAACTGGTGAAGCAAGATTTCATTGCGGGAAACCGTGTGGAGATAGAGTTTCTGATGCCGCTTGGCGAGATTGTGATTGACTTTTACGACAAGCTGAAGAGCGTTTCACGTGGATATGCCTCTTTCGACTACCACCCTGCAGGTTTCCGTGAGAGTAAGTTGGTGAAACTCGACATTCTGTTGAATGGTGAATCCGTCGATGCTCTTTCTACGCTGACGCATGTTGATAACGCAGTGACACTTGGTCGTCGTATGTGCGAACGTTTGAAGGAACTCCTGCCTCGCCAGCAATTCGACATAGCCATCCAGGCTGCTATTGGAGGTAAGATTGTGGCACGTGAAACTGTGAAACAGGTGCGTAAAGATGTGCTTGCCAAGTGCTATGGCGGTGATGTGTCGCGTAAGCGAAAACTCCTTGAGAAACAGAAACGAGGCAAGAAGCGCATGAAGCAAATCGGTAATGTCAGCGTTCCTCAGAAAGCCTTCTTGGCTGTGCTCAAACTTGACGATGATTAGTCCCCGAATTCCTAAAATATGCTAAAAAACAGTTTTTCTTCTCATAAAAACATGCTTTTTAGCATATTTCTTTTGGCTGTATCTTCGAAAAGCCTTACCTTTGCATCGATTTATAGGAATTAAAGGTAAGAATAGTATGAAGAAATCATTGCTATTAGTACTGATGGTCTTTTCGCTGAATGTTGTTGCGCAAACAGCTGGAGCACCAAAAATTGACCTTCAGAAGAAATGGGGGGCTGTCATTAATGCCATTGCGATGGTGGAGAGTCAGGGACGGCCTAACGTGGTATCGAAGAACGGCCTTTACGTCGGTTATCTGCAGATTTCCGAAATTCTTGTGCGCGAGTGCAACCGTATTGTTGGATATAAGAAGTACACTTACGCAGATCGCTATGACAAGCAAAAGAGCATTGACATGTTCATCGATTATCAGGAGTTCTACAACCCAGATGGAAACATGGAGCGCGCCATCCGTCTTTGGAATTCAGGTGATCTCAAATGTATGACTCGCAAGGCTCGCACAGAGGGCTACTATCAGCGCGTAATGAAAAAGTACGTTGCTACAGCTTCTCTGGAATGAAACTGAAAGAATTGATATTTTTATAAAAGGACATCCAAGATTGTTTAGTCTTGGATGTCTTTTTTTTATACGATTTCTTTATTATGTTAGTTGTGCTCTTCCTGTTTGATCTTGAGCCCCTTCAGATATTCATATACCATCCAGATATTCTTGCCTCCCCAATCAGATGGGGAAAAACTGTTGCAGCGATAGTCGGCATCGGTGAAGGATACAGCAACAGAGGATGAGGGACCGTCAAGAAGGAGGTAAGGCTCGTCGTAGTATTCTGGCATCTTATAAACCTCTCCGTCGATGAGCATCTGGCGGATGGTGTCCACTTGAGCCTGAGTGAGGAGAATGGTGTCGAGCCGTTCGAAATCTTGGGTGTCGAGGGTAACGATGTATGAACCATCCTTTTGGCGGTCAAGGTTCGCTTGGAGAGGTGGACGATACACCATTCCACCACCTTGCCGGAAATAGAAGTGGGTGAGGGCGCCAGTGGGGGCGGTGAAAGTTTGCTTTTTCTTCATTTCGATGAGGGGCGTTGTCTCGCGGATCAGTCGTTGATACATTTGTTCGTTCTCTTGAGCCTCTTCGAATTTCTTGCGTGCTTTGTCTGTGTCTTTGAAGTATTGTGCAAGGTTGCGCTCACACTTTTTATTTCCTGGTTGAGGATAAACCTGTTTTTTGAATTGGAGAATGAGTTGATTTTCCCTGTGCCCTTGCTCGCTGGCGCTGATGATGTCCATGAGGTCTTTGAGGCACCGTTTGGGGGCTGTGTTAAGGTAGTAGTCGAGGCGTCCTTTGTCTTCGAGCCACATGACGCCGCTGATCCCATATCGCCAATCAGTTTCGATGCTGTTGGCTACGGCTTTGATTTCTGACTCTGTTAGTTTGCCTTGAGCGAAAGTCGTGGTCATAGTCATGGTAAGTGCTAAAAGTGTTAATGTTCGTTTTGCCTTCATAAGGTTTAGTTTTAGGTGATTATTCGTTTGCAAAGGTAAAGACAATTCGTGAAAGAGTCAAAATAATGTGTTTGTTTTTGTGGTTTCAGGGATAATTTGTATCTTTGCCGTCGCAAAATAACAATCCATTCTTAATTCATTTTAAATTGAAAGCATGATGAAAAAGTTCTTTTCTATGTTTTTGGCAACTCTCCTCGTTTTTTCGTTGGAGGCGAGTGCTCAATGCTCGTGCGGTGCTCAAGGTGGCATGAAGCGCGAACCAGTCAAGATGATTCTTGACGCTGATTTTGGTAGTTCAACTGACGACTTGTTCGCATTGATGATGCTGAACCACTATATCGATCAGGGTGTGGTGGATTTGCAGGGCATCATTGTGGACCGTGAAGGTGAGAACAATGCCGGCGTGGTTGATATATTCAACACTTATTATGGTCATCCATACATTCCAGTAGGGCTGGAGCGCAATGGCGTGAAGAATCCTCGCTGCTTTATACCTTATAATGGAATATGTGACCTGAAGGATGCGCAGGGCAATCCGCTCTTTAAGCGTACGTTTGATGCAAAACAATGTATGGACGGCTACAAACTCTATCGTAAGATTTTGTCAAAGGCAGAGGACAAGTCGGTAGTCATTGTTGCCATTGGTTTCGCTACAACACTGTCTCAGTTGATGGAGTCGAAGGCTGATGAGTATTCTAAACTTGTAGGTTCAGAACTCTTTGCTCAGAAGGTGAAGGCTGTGTACATTCAAGCTGGTCGTTTCGAATCAACGGACAGCCTCTCCGGTTATAATATGCGTGCAGCATCAAAGCAGTCTGCTGTTTTCTTTGACAAATTGCCTGAGAGCGTTGACATCATCATGTCGCCCAGCAATATCGGCGATGCGATGAATTATCTGCCAGAAGATGTGTTGGCAGACCTCTCCGGTGTTGAAGTGAATCCCATCAAGGCTGTTTATACGCACTACACTTGCGACACGGGTCAGCGTATGTGGGACACCAACTGCCTTGTCAACGCCGTTATGGGCGATTGTCAGTACAAGATGTCTCCACGTGGTTGGGTGACTTTTGTGGATAAGGGTGAAGAATCTTTGATGCTCTTCAAGGTTGATCCTTATGGCAATGCTCGCTATCAACTTCCTGGCGACTCTTTCTGGAATATGGAGAAACTTATGGACATCCGTCGTCACAATCGTATGCGCTAAAATGAACAATCCCGAAAGGGTGTTAAGTGATATTTTTTTATTCCTTTTTGAGGACAAGAAAGTGGCAAAAAAGCTTTCTTGTTCTCATTTTATGTTATTTTTTGTTAAATATCTTAATTATAATTCCAATATTTTTGTTTACATAAATAAATAATGTGTACATTTGCAAATCTTTGAAAACAAACCTTCGGGTTCACAAAATAAAATATTTAACCTCAATTCTATTAAAGACATTATGAAAAAGATCACATTTATCCTCTCCTTAAGCACATTGTTGTTTGTAGGTTGCCAAGATTTTGACTATGGTGATCTTCCCAAGCCTGTGGATGAAGAAGCGATTAATAACGCAAAAATGGTATTAGGCGTAGGTATCGATACATCTCATGATTGGAACACAACGGATAATGGCTCAATCACCATTACTGCTGATGCAGACCTTGATGACATAGCCAAAGTGCAAATCTTGACAGAATCACCTTTCTTTAATGCAAATTCGCGTGTGTTGGCGGAAGTGAATACAACCAAAGGCGAAACGGTGACGCTGCAATATGATGCTCCTAAAACCTATACTCGTCTGATGGCCGCATGTGTCAGCAGTCAGGGCGAATACTTCATCAAAGGTTTTGATGTAGGTACCGAAGAGTTGGCTTTTAACAAATCAACCCGCGCAGCTATTGGCGTAGATGCTGGTGACTATCCAGATTTGAGCAACATACAGTTGGAATACAATTATTCAACTCCTTCTTATAATGCCAGACGTACCATCTTGGCGAATGAAGCAGCTGAATCTGATGATGCGGAGTTGAAGCAATTCGTGAAAGACAACAATCTTTACCTGTGGGAAGGTAAGCATTGGGAAAAGGAACGTTTGTGGGGTAACAGGGACAACAATGCTGGTGGTAGAGTGGAGTTGGAGAATGGATGGTATTTTGAGAACAACACCGTTGCCCGTGTGATTGATAACATTGATGCAGACGAAGCTGCTGACCTGAAAGATATTTTTGACAACTATCTTGGACGCAAAAAAATCAACAACAAGCGGCAGGACAATATGGAGGCTGTGCGCAACAGTCCTGTTGTGAGCATCAATAACAACCATATGATTAGCACAGGAGTGGCTCCTATCATTATCACTCCGGTCATGATGGCTTCCTGCGATCTCAACTCTTGTAATCTTTATTACTATTACTATAATCCTGGAGATATTCCAACAGGAATGACTGAGGATGAGTATATGAAGACATTGCCTAAGTTCAGAGCTATCATGTGTCATCACACAATGGCAGCAGCAGGCATCAATCTGAATACCGGTAGTGAAGATTTCTTCAAGAAGCACGAATACTTGTTGCCTTACTATGGTGAACCTAATAAGTTGATTGGCGTCGAAGGTGAGGTGAAGAACATGTGCAAGACAGATGGTAAGCTATATCGCATCCGTTTGGGACAGCAATATAACGGTGCGAGCTATTATTTGACTTATCTTGTTTCTAATAAGACTAACCAACAGTCAGACAGGCTTGCAACTTTATATGATGATGATGCAAACAATATTGCTGACCAGTTGTGGCAAATCTTCACAGATCCATTAGGAAGGGTCTTGTTGTATAATGTGGGAAGTCAAAAGTTTCTATCTCCAGAAAAGGGTGGTAGTACAGGGTACACACTTTGGGATAATGAAGCGAAAGCAAAGGATTATGCATATATTATGAATGAAGAAGATGGCTATTGGCGCTTCTACTTGAATAATGATAACACTAAATGTCTCGGAACGGATCTTGGTGGACCTAATAATCAGAAAAAAGACGTCAAGCGAGTTGCTTCTAATAAGGGAGTTGGCGATGGAGAACGCTCCAAGTGGTACGTGGAGCCATACGAAGGTTCCAAGCAGATTGCCACCAGGGAAGATTTCGTTCATTCGACTACTCCACTGGTGATTAAGGCTGAAAGCAATGTGATTCCCAAGGGCTATAGAGTTGGATTTATGCTCAGAAAGATGAAAGGAAACCAGTCAGAGAAAGATAACCTGATTGCAGTAGCAGCACAAAATGGCTGTTGCTATGGTGACAAACGCCTGAATCAGGAAATCAACCAATTCCCAGGCCATTTTGGTAGTGCTCTCTCTCTGTACTCCATGACACTTGATGACCCTCGCATGGCAATGTTCCAAGTAAATGGCAA
>CADCQH010000096.1 GCA_902803605.1 uncultured Bacteroidales bacterium
ACTGACCCCTACAAGACCATCGAGGGAGCCAGTTATCTCTTGCAGACATACCCCAATGCCAAGTTCAAGGGGGGGCGTCTTGACAAATATGTGGATAGCGTGATTGCTGTCATTGCTTCTGGTCAGGAACCAGACGGCTACCTCTACACATCCCGTACCCAAAACCCTCAGCATCCTCACAACTGGGCAGGCACCAAGCGTTGGGAACGTGTGGAAGACCTCAGCCACGAGTTTTACAATCTGGGGCACCTCTGCGAAGCCGCTGTCGCTCATTATTATGCCACAGGCAAGAAGAACTTCCTCAATGTCGCCATCAAGTATGCAGACTGCGTATGTCGAGAAGTGGGCGACCAACCAGGCAAGGCCAGTGTTGTGCCTGGTCATCAAATCGCTGAGATGGGTTTGGCCAAACTCTATATTGCCACTGGCGACAAGAAATATCTGGAGCAAGCCAAGTTCTTCCTCGACAAACGTGGCAAGCGTGATGCGGCTTGGAAGATGACTCGAGATGGTCTCTATGATGCTGACGGCTACTACCATCGTCTGGATGAGTACAGCCAAAGCCACAAACCGGTCTTGGAACAGGATGAGGCTATGGGCCATGCCGTCCGTGCTGGCTATATGTATGCAGGAATGGCGGATGTGGCAGCCCTGACAGGTGAGCAGCGTTACATCGATGCCATCGACCGCATCTGGGAGAACATCGTGGGCAAGAAGTTCTACATCACAGGTGGCGTGGGAGCCACAAGCAGTGGCGAGGCGTTTGGAAACAACTATGAATTGCCCAACATGAGCGCTTACTGCGAGACCTGTGCTGCCATTGCCCAGGTATATCTCAACTACCGCCTCTTCCTTCTGCATGGCGACAGCAAATACTATGATGCCTTGGAACGTTCCCTTTACAATGGCGTCATCTCAGGCATTAGCATTGATGGAGGCAAGTTCTTCTATCCTAACCCTCTCCAGAGCATGGGTCAGCACCAGCGTCAGGAGTGGTTTGGTTGTGCCTGCTGTCCATCGAATGCAGCCCGATTCATCCCTTCCCTACCCCAATACATCTATGCCGTCAAGGACAACGCCCTCTACATCAACCTCTTCAACTCCAACACTGTCAACGTGAAAGTGGGCAAGACGGCCGTCACGCTGACCCAACAGACAGATTATCCTTGGAATGGTGATGTGACCCTGAGGATTGACAATGGCGCAGGCCAGTATGCCCTCAATATCCGCATCCCTGGCTGGGTGAAAGGAGAAGTCGTGCCCAGCAATCTCTATGCTTATGCTGATGGCAAGCGGCTTGGCTACACCATCAAGGTAAACGGCAAAGAGGTTACTAACGATGACCCTAACTTTCAACTCTCAACTCTCAACTCTCAACTAAATAAGGGTTATTTCGTCATTGACCGTCAATGGAAGAAGGGGGATAGGGTTGACATTCATTTCGACATGGAACCTCGAGTGGTACGTGCTAATGGTCAAGTGACTGCAGACAAGGGACGTGTAGCCATCGAGCGTGGTCCCATTGTCTATTGTGCTGAACATCCAGACAATCAATGTGATGTCCTATCAGCCCTCATCAATCAGGAACCTCAGTTCCAAATCGGAACCAAGGAAATCATGAACACCATCGTTCATACACTGACCACAGATGCACAGACGCTTCGCTTCGATGAGCAGGGCAAACTTCAGACCCACGACGAACGCCTCGTACTCATTCCTTACTATGCATGGGCACATCGAGGTCCAGGTAAGATGACGGTGTGGCTACCACAAGATCTCAATGCCACCACACCTGCCCAACCAGCCTCCATTGCATCAAGAAGCAAGATAAGCGCTTCGAAGCGTAACCTCCCAGCACTATCAGCCATCAACGACCGGCTGGTGCCTGCTGATGGCGATGACCGTTCTGTGCCCTACACCCATTGGTGGCCTGGCAAAAACTCGACAGAGTGGTTGCAGTATGACTTTGCCAAGGAGGAGACCGTCAGCACCTCCACCGTTTATTGGTTTGACGATGGTCCTTGGGGTGGTTGCCGTGTGCCAGACAGTTGGAAACTCTATTACAAGACCTCTTCTGGAGATTGGTCAGAAGTGCAGCATCCCACAGGGTATGGCACTACCAAGGGGACTGCCAATATCGTCAACTTCGACCCTGTGAAGACTATCGCCATAAAACTCGAAATTGTTCAAGGAGAATATAGTGCTGGTGTGTTCGAATGGAGCGTGAAATAGGGCGTATCAATAGGCACGAAACACCGTTGTTTAAATTGCCGTCGGCAAAGGGCAAGAGAAACGTCGGCAAAAGGGTGCTTTGCCGACGGCAATCTTATTTGATGATGACGGATGAGATTTTGGGGGAGATTGCAAGTAAAAGCGATTCTGCTTAAGAAACGCTACTTGAGTCTTCCAAATACTTGCAGTAGATGCGGATGGCAGTCTCGACCATCCGGACACAGGGACGTTTCTTATAATATTCGTCTGTGCGAGGTTCTGGGGTCGCCACAATCTTGATTTCTGGGATGGTGCCGTCAGCACGTTGCTTATTGAGCCCAAGGAGTTCCTTGCAGATGATAGAACCGGTCTCTGCCTTGAAGTCGGCTGCCAACCGCTGCACCACCTCATAGTTCTTCTTCTTGAGTTCCTGGTCAGGATAGTCGCCCTTCACTTCCAAGCCTGCCAACATGAACATGCCGCAAGCCGTTCCACAGGTCTCACGCATCCGTCCGATGCCTCCACCAAAAGAGCCTGAGATATGAGCTGCAAAAGCCTCGTCCAATCCGTAATGGTCAGCAAAAGCCAACACGACGGACTGGGCGCAGTTATAACCCTGTTTGAAATAGGCAACACCTTTTGCAACTCTCTCTTCAGTATTCATCTCATTATTTACAATTTGACAATTTAACGTCCTTTATACATATCATCATAGTACTTCTCGTAGTCGCCGCTGGTGATGTTATCCATCCAGGCCTCGTTCTCCAAGTACCATTTCACAGTCTTCTCGATGCCCTCTTCAAATTGCAGAGAAGGTTCCCAGCCCAGTTCTGCTTGCAGTTTGCGTGAGTCAATGGCATAGCGGGCATCATGTCCCAGACGGTCAGTCACGTAAGTGATGAGGTCGAGGTCAGCACCCTCTGGACGACCCAAGAGACGGTCAACCGTCTTGATGATCACCTTGATGATGTCGATGTTCTTCCACTCGTTGAAGCCACCGATATTGTAAGTCTCAGCTATCTTTCCCTTGTGGAAGATGGTGTCGATGGCACGGGCATGGTCCACCACATAGAGCCAGTCGCGCACGTTCTCGCCCTTGCCATAGACAGGCAGTGGCTTGCGATGACGGATATTGTTGATGAACAGCGGAATCAGTTTCTCTGGGAACTGATAAGGACCATAGTTATTGGAGCAATTGGTCACAATGGTCGGCATACCATAAGTGTCATGAAAAGCCCTCACAAAATGGTCGCTGCTCGCCTTCGAAGCGCTGTATGGGGAATGAGGATTATATTTGGTGGTCTCCAAGAAGAAGTCCTTGCCATAGGCGGCATGATGCTCTGCACTCGAAGCCGTGGTGGTGAAAGGACTCTCCACACCCTCAGGGTTCGTCAGTTTCAGGGCACCATACACCTCATCCGTCGAGATATGATAGAAACGCTTACCCTCATACTTCTCTGGCAGACTCTCCCAATAGAGTTTGGCAGCCTGCAACAGCGAGAGCGTGCCCATCACATTCGTCTTGGCAAACGTGAACGGGTCCTTGATGCTCCTGTCCACATGACTCTCAGCCGCCAGGTGGATGATGCCGTCAATCTTCTCATCCTGCATCAACTGGTAGAACCCGTCAAAGTCGCAAATGTCCATCTTCACGAACTTATAGTTAGGCTTATCCTCCACATCCTTCAGGTTGGCGAGGTTGCCCGCATAAGTCAACTTATCGAGGTTGATAATTTTGTACTCAGGATACTTGTTCACAAATAGGCGCACCACATGGCTGCCAATGAAGCCAGCACCGCCTGTAATCACAATACTTCTTTTGAATTCCATAATGTTAAGCACTATTCCTTTTTCGTTTTCAGGGTGCAAAGGTACGAATAAGTGAGGACAATTCAAAAAGAAAAGCCCTTTTCCTTTGTTTTTCCGAGATGCAGCCGACCTTAGAGCGTAGTATCTACGTTTCCCTTTTCTTATAATCAGAAGTGTTTTGGCGAACAAGTTCGTCGTCTTGTCTGGATGATATGTTTTGGGGTGGAAGTGTCCATTTCTGGACAGTAGGTGTCCGAAAATGGACACTGTTATCCTCTGCTAATACTGAAAATCAATGCGTTGCATAACTGGCACGCATTTTGTATAAAAAGACAGGCAACATTTAGTGATGATAAAAGAACATGAAGACAAAGACGTTGGTTTTGATGGCAGTGTGCCTCCTTACACAGTTGGGACATGCCGAGGGTGACACCCTCCGGCTCAGCCTCGACGAGTGCATTCTGATGGCACGTCGGCAGAGCGTGGAGGCAACGGTGGCCTTAGGCGAACTGAAGTCGGCCTATTGGGAATGGCGAAGCCACAAGGCAGAACTACTGCCTGAAGTGTCACTATCAGCAAACACCCCAACCTACAACAAGCGCTACAGCACCTATCAGCGGGAGGACGGCACCCACTCCTATGTGAGGAATGACTATATGGAACTGGACGGGTCAATCCATGTGAGCCAGAAGATCGGATTCACGGGCGGCACCCTTTCGGTCGAGTCCTCGTTGGATTGGCTGCGACAGATGAGCGGCGACACCAACGGAGGCAGGAACCAATTCATGTCCATGCCCATTGCCCTGACCCTCAGCCAGCCCCTCTTCGGCATCAACTCTGTGAAGTGGAACAGGCGCATCGAACCTCTCCGTTATCGCGAAGCCAAGGCATCCTTCCTCACAGCCACCGAACAAGTGGCAATGCGTGCCATCAGCCTGTTCTTCAACCTCCTGCTGGCAAACGAGAACATGCACATCGCCGAACAGAACCTGCAGAACGCTGAAAAACTCTACGAGGTGGCGAAAGCAAAGCGCGAGATGGGCAGCATCAGTCAGAACGATGTCTTGCAGATGCGCCTCCAGATGCTCAACGCCCAATCAGCCCTTACCTCTACGGAGAGCAGTCGTAAAGCCAGGATGTTTGAACTGAAAGCCTTCCTGGATGTGGAGGAAGACATAGAACCCATCGTGCCCGACAATATCCCTGAAGTGACCTTAGTGTATGACGAAGTGCTCAACCACGCTTTGGAAAACAATGCCTTCGCCACCACCATGCGACGCCGACAATTGCAAGCCGATGAATCAGTGGCATACGCCAAGGCAGGCCTACGCAACATCACCCTCTATGCACAAGTGGGCTACACAGGCACAGCCCCACGGATGAACGATGCCTATCGTGACCTGCTGAGCAAAGAAGTCGTGCAGGTGGGCGTGTCCCTTCCCTTGCTCGACTGGGGCAAACGGCGCGGACAAGTGAAGGTGGCTGAGAGCAACCGCGAAATCGTCCGCAACCAACTCCGTCAGCAGTCGCAGGAATTCCGTCAGAACCTCTTCGTGCTGACTGAACAGTTCAACCACCAGCGGCAGCAACTGCGCATAGCCGAAGAAGCCGACACCATCGCCCAGCGACGCCACCACACCAATGTGGAGACTTTCAAGATAGGCAGCATCTCCACCCTCGAACTCTCCGAAGCCCAAACCGCCAAGGACGAGGCGCGTCAGAACCGCATCACACAACTCTTCAACTACTGGTACTACTACTACCAACTCCGTTCCATCACCCTGTGGGACTTCGAGAACAACCAAAACATCAACGCAGACTTTGAAACAATAGTAAGATGAAGACAGACAATCAGACCATGGACAGAGTCATTCCTGTCAGCGAGCAGCGCAAAAGAAGAATCTTGAGAATCACAAAATACGTCCTTATACTGGCAATCGTCCTCGGTATGTCAGTATGGCTGGGCATACTGATGATGACCTCTGTCGATAAGAAGAGCCTCATCGTGTCGGAAGTCAATCGCGGCACCATCGACGTGAGCATCACCGCTACAGGCAAGGTGGTGCCAGCCTTCGAGGAAGTCATCATCTCCCCCATCAGCGCACAAATCTTAGAAGTCTATGCCCACAGCGGTGACACTGTCGATGTAGGCACGCCCCTCCTGCGGCTCGACCTCCAGTCAGCCCAGATCGACTATTCCAAGGCACTCGACGAACACGAAATTCGCCGTCAGCAACTCGTGCAACTCACCACCAACACAGAAACCCAACTCAGCGACCGACGTATGCAGATAGAGGTGGAAGAGATGAAACTGGGACAGCTGGAGGCACAACTCCGCAATGAGCAATATCTCGACAGCCTCGGTTCAGGCACCAAAGACCGTGTGCGTCAGGCTGAAATCACCCTGCGCACTGCACAGATGCAACTTCACCAACTCAAACAGCAATACCAAAACGAAGTGCGGGTACGTCAGGCTGACCTCCGCATGAAGCAACTCCAGGACGGTATTGCCGACAAAGGACTCTCCGAAACCCGCCGCACCCTCGAAGGAGCCAACATCCGTTCGCCTCACAAGGCAACCCTCACCTATATCAGTTCTGAGATCGGCAGCATCGTCGGAGCAGGCTCCAAGGTGGCGGTCATCAGCGACCTCACCCACTTCAAGATCAATGGAGAGATTGCCGACACCTATTCCGACCGCGTGATAGCAGGTGGACGCGTGCTTGTCAAGATAGGCAAGGAACGGCTCTTCGGCACCATCAGCACCGTCACCCCCCTCAGCCAAAATGGTGTCATCACCTTCACCGTCACGATGGACAACCCCAGCCATCCCAAACTGCGCTCAGGCTTGAAAGTGGAAGTCTTTGTCATCACCAGCATCAAGGAGGACGTGCTGCGCATCCGCAATGGTTCCTACTACACAGGTGCCGGCGACTACACATTATTTATTTATAAAGATGCCAACACCCTCGTGCCACGCAACGTCCGTTTGGGCGAATGCAACTACGACTACGTGGAAGTCATCAGCGGACTCGAAGAGGGCGACAGCGTGGTGGTGAGCGATATGCAGAGGTATAAGGGAAAAGAGAAGATTCGCATTAGTAAATAAAGAATTGAAAGGTTGAAAAATTGAAGAATTGAAGTTGCCATACAGGTGTAAAGAAAGATTTCAATCCTTCAATTTCTCAATTCTTCAACTTTTTTATATCTTTGCAAAAAATATGCTGATATGATTCTAATTGTTGACGACGACAAAGCCATCCGGGTGACACTCACACTTTTGCTGGAACGCAACAACTACGGGGTGATGAGTGCCGACGGACCCACGGCTGCGATGGAGGTGGTGCGCAACCATCCTGACTTGGAACTGGTGCTGATGGACATGAACTATACCCTTGCCACTGATGGTGAGGAAGGACTCACCCTGCTGAAACAAGTGAAAGTGTTCCGACCCGATGTGCCTGTCATCCTCATGACAGCATGGGGCACCATCGACCTGGCTGTACAGGGAATGCGCAACGGTGCCTTCGATTTCATCACCAAACCCTGGGACAACAGCGTGCTGATGGACAGGATAGAGACGGCGATAGCATTAAGAGAGACCCTCCCCTCACCCTCCCTAAATGGAGGGAGTAGCATCTCTGCAAATGAGAAAACAGGTAAACAAGGTAATCGTTCCCTCCTTGTAGGGATGGCAGGGGGAGGGTCTGGAATCATCGGCCGTTCCCCAGTCCTCCTTTCCGTCCTCGCCACAGCCCAACGTGTGGCACAAACCAATGCGCCTGTGCTCATCACGGGCGAGTCGGGTACAGGTAAGGAACTCATTGCACAATTCATCCACGAACAGAGCCGACGGGCTGACAAGGCCTTCGTGAAGGTGAACCTCGGCGGCATCTCTACTGCCCTCTTCGAAAGCGAGATGTTCGGACATAAGAAGGGTTCCTTCACTGATGCCAAGAGCGACCGTACAGGGCGTTTCGAACTGGCCGAGGGTGGTACCATCTTCCTTGACGAGATTGGCGAACTGGAATTAGCGAGCCAAATAAAGCTCCTGCGTGTGCTCCAGGACCAGACCTATGAGGTGTTGGGTGACAGCGTGACCCGACGGGCTGATGTGCGGGTGGTGTGCGCCACCAATGCCGACCTCGGGCAGATGGTCAACGACAAGACTTTCCGCGAAGACCTCTTCTACCGCATCAACCTCATCCACCTACATTTGCCTCCTCTGCGCGAACGACAAGAGGACATTCCCTTGCTCGTGGAGCACTTCATCCACCAAACCTGCTTCACCAACGGTTTACCCCTCGCAACTGCCTCTCCTGAAGCCATCCAATACCTCCAGAGCCTCCCCTTCCCAGGCAACATCCGCGAATTGAAGAACTTGGTGGAAAGGACACTGCTCATGAGCACAGCCCCCTCCCTCACCTCCCCCAAAGGGGAGGGGTGGATACTTTCCGCAATGAATTTCCAAGAAGCATACCAACAGAATCCCGTTAATGGAGGGAACCACTCTCCCCATTTAGAGGGAGTGGGGAGGGCGTCTGCTCTTACCCTCGAAGAAATCGAACGGGCTTCCATCGCAGCCTCCATCGAGAAGCATAACGGCAACCTCTCACTCGTGGCAAAGGAACTGGGCATCAGCCGTGGGGCACTCTATCGAAAGATAGAAAAGCATGGGCTATGAAGGGTTGAGGATTTAGAGTTTAGAGTTTAGAGTGAATAGTTAAGGTTAGGGTTAGCGTTAGGGTTAGCGTTAGGGTTAGCGTTAAGGTTAGCGTTAAGGTTAAGGTTATCGTTAGAACAAAACATGAAGATACAACATTACTTCTTCCTGCTTGCACTCATCATTGTCGGTGTGTTTGCCGCTTTGATGTGGCTGACGTTCAGCATCCGTCCTGTCATCTTCTATGTGACAGAGGGAGCGCTGGTGGTGGTGATAGCCTATCTCATCTTTTTCTATCGAAAAGTCATCCGCCCCATTGACACGCTGACCAGCGGAATGGAACTGCTGCGCGACCAAGACATGAGCACCACACTCTCAACCACAGGACAGAAGGAAACTGACGAAATCGTGAAGACCTTCAATGCCCT
>CADCQH010000097.1 GCA_902803605.1 uncultured Bacteroidales bacterium
CAGCTCCATCCAGTCATTCTTCTTGTAGTAATCGTTGATGTAGATGGAATTGGCAGCACTCACCTCGTTGATGCGGACAGGGGTGATACCCTCAGCCAGCATGTCTTCCTGGGAAATCTTTTCGAACATGGCGACGACCTTCTGAGTGCCAGAAGAGGGAAGTGTGTATTCGGCCTCTTCCGTCAGATAGACATCGCCCGTCTTTGATGCATCTCTCCAACCCTTGAAACGATAACCTGCAGGTGCCGTCGCCTTCAGCGTGACGGGGGCAAAGAGGTAACCGTCAAATTCGGCATATGGCAGGTTGATGTCGTTGTAGGTAATCTTGGCATCTGCATTGTTTGAAGAAATGTTGACCGACTGCTTGGCGACGCTTGACAGTTTGATTTCAGAACGGTTCTTCAATGTGGTCGTGAGCTTATCATCCCAGGATTTGTTGAATTTGTTGATGACATAATTGGAGGAGATGGATGGGTCGAATCTGTCCTCAGAATGGGCATTGATGCCTTTCTGGATATAGTTCTTCATCTCGTTCGCAATGGCTTTCACATATTTCTCCTGCATGATGGAACCACCCATGATGCAGTAGGTGTCGATGAACTGCTTGCGGAACCCGTCGTTCTGCAGCAGGTTCTTGAAGAGCGTCACGAAGGTGTTCGTGTATTTCTTGTAGGTGCCGTTAAGACTTTTGTTCTGAGCATAGTCGTAGCCAGCCAATTCATGTTCTGACTGGAATTCCTCTTTGTTGAAGAAATTCTTGAACGGGTCATTGTACAGGGCGTCTCTGTCTGAGTTATAGACTTCGCCGGCAAAGTCCTGGTCGAACAGGACAAAGTGGAACTTGCCTCCGTTGCGGTCGCGATAGCCTTTCACGTTGTTGTGTGGCCAGTCGGTACCGCCCAGGTAGAATTCGGCAGCCATCAGGTTGATGTATTCGTCCATCTCTAACAATTGACGGATTTCTGCGTATGCTTCTTCATCAGCGGCATTTTTGCTGAGTTCAACCAGATGAAGCCATGCCTCATCCGTTCCCTCCATCTGCACATAACCTGAGTCTGCAGTCACTTCGAACTGATCCATCTCGTCCGTGTCAATGCCATAGTTGGCATAGCCATGATGCTTGTTGTTGGGCTCGCGCATACTCAATGTCCCGTGGTATTTGCCATTGATGAGCACATGGACAGGCTGCCATTCCTGATAATCGATGTTGATGCCGCTGCGTGCCACAATCTGCTGGATGATGGCATCCCTGATTCGACCGCCTCGACTGCCGTAGGTCTGCACGTCATTACCACCGTTGCGGATTTGCAAGGTCTTGTTCTTGATGTATGGCTTCTTGTCAAAAAGCTGTGCCGCAAAGTAATTCATGAAATCATATTCCTTGCCTGCCTTGAGTTTGAATGAATGAGGATTCCAGCCACGGCTCCAACCTCCACACATGGTCAGGTCGCATTCTTGGGAAACGATGCACTCGCGTTCACCCTTGGCGTTGGGGGCTGTGATGTATTCGACAGAAACGGGACGGTCCCAATCCATGTTCCAGTTGCAGTTGTTGTTCTGACCGCTTCCAGGACGACCATTTCCATTGCCTTGCACGAAAACGCCATATTCCTGTGAGTTCAGGTTCTTGTCATTTGTGACCACCGAAATGATGGGAAGCGGATATTCCTTATCTTTATATATATACGTACGCGTGACAACGGGAGAGGGGAGATAACCGTTTTTGAACAAGCGGAAGCGGTAGCAGGTTGTCTGGTTTGTGATTTTGAATACACCCGTATATGTGGTTTGACCATTGGTAAGTGTTGGTGTGGTTCCATCGGTGGTGTACTTCAATGTTGCACCTGCTGGAATCTTGACGCTGATGTTTAATGTGCCGGAATAGAGCTGCGCATCTTTATCTACGATTGGTGCATCGAGTTGGTATTCTGCGAATTTCCCGTTTTCATTGGATGCTCCTGGGGTCGGATTGCCAGAGAGCCCCCATTCCGTTCCTCCATCGGTGGTGAGTGCATAGGACATACGTGATATGGCAGTTTCATATTCCGCTTCAGCAAGGATGTTGGTGCCGTCTGATATAATGATCTTGCCACCATCACAATCCAGCTTGTCATCAATCTGACGGTAAGAAGGCTTGGTATAAACCTCATAGTGACCGAAGTTCAGAATGGCGAAGCCCTTAGCCGGAAGATATCCGTAGGAGTCAATCAGACGATGCTTCTTCAAGTTGGTTTCGTCATCGGTAACGTAAAGACCACCTAATGAAAAGCCAAAATCAGCATTGTTGTAGAGCTCCACCCAACTGCCATAGTTGAAGGATGGATCGAGATACACGTCTACGTTGGCTGCCATGATTTCGTTGATGACGATGGCGCCGGCAATTTCACTGGCATCACCCAGATACTCCAATTTCCAGTTGTCAAGGCAAGTCCAGTCGTTATTGATTTTAGACGTTTTTTCAATGCCGATTGTCAATGTCTTGTCATTTCCCACAGTACATTCAATGGTATTTGTATATTTGCCATCTTCAAAAGCATAATTGGCAGCCTGCATATTGGAGGGAATGTAGTAATAGGGTCCCCAATACCACCATCCTCCATCATTATCGCTCAATTCAGACCAGTCCCCGACATTGGGTTTGGTGTCGTTGTATTTCTCTGCCGATGCAGGAATAATGGGTACTGATGTTGTGCGGGTGCCATTATTTGTCTGGACATATAGTTTTGCCTTTTGATTGCTCGCGTAATTGCCCTGCTTGTAGAGTCTATAATCATTGTCGGAACTTCCCATGCGATAAAAGGCGCTGACGCTGACACGGTACTTTCCTGGCTTCAATCCTGTTAAGTTCTGATAAGTTTTGTAATTGCTGTTGTTGTAATGTTCTGCATTTCCATAAGGATTGTTGGCTGTGAATGCGGTTCCTTGCCATCCCGTTTTAACATCATTGTTGTCAAATCTTGGATTGATGATATATTGATCAGTCACATCAATCCATACCTGCGCAAAGCCTGCCAGAGATGCTGCGGCCAAGAGCATTGTAGTAAATAGTTTCTTCATTTTTTTGTTATGGTTTGTATTTTTTAGATTGTTTTTTGCCAAATATGTTAGATGATATTTTTTGTCTTTTGTTTAATTGTCTTTTACTTTATGACGAATTTGATGTGGCACTCATCGCCATCTTCCGTAGTTGTGCTGACCAGATAGATGCCCTTGGGCAAGGATGCCACGTTGATGGATACGAACTTGTTTCCTCCATGGGCGAAGCTGGTCGCAGCCATCTTCATGCC
>CADCQH010000098.1 GCA_902803605.1 uncultured Bacteroidales bacterium
CATCGACGTGATCATGGTGGCTCCTAAGGGTTCTGGTACATCACTCCGCACCATGTTCCTCGAGGGTCGTGGTCTGAACTCTTCTTACGCTGTATATCAGGATGCTACAGGTAAGGCTCTTGACCGTACACTCGCTCTGGGTATCGGTATTGGTTCTGGTTACCTGTTCGAAACTACTTTCCAGCGTGAGGCAACTTCTGACCTCACTGGCGAGCGTGGTTCACTCATGGGTGCTATCCAGGGTCTGCTCCTCGCTCAGTATGAGGTGCTTCGTGAGAATGGTCACACTCCATCTGAGGCATTCAACGAGACTGTTGAAGAGCTCACTCAGTCACTCATGCCTCTCTTCGCTCAGAAGGGTATGGACTGGATGTACGCAAACTGCTCTACGACTGCACAGCGTGGTGCCCTCGACTGGATGGGTCCTTTCCACGATGCCATCAAGCCAGTTGTTGAGAAGCTCTATGCATCTGTGAAGTCTGGCCACGAGGCTCAGATTTCTATCGACGCAAACTCTAAGCCAGACTACCGTGTAGGTCTTGAGAAGGAACTTGCTGCTCTCCACGACTCTGAGATGTGGCGTACAGCAGAGGTGGTTCGTCAGCTTCGTCCTGAGAACAACTAATCATCTCTGTTTTGCAAAGATTTTATGACAAGGGCGTGTGTCAAGTGACACACGCCCTTGTTCTATCATTGAAACAATACGCTCTTAGCCGATTCTCATTGATAGCTGCCGATAAAGAGGAAGAGCATGGAGAGAAGGACGAGGGCAAGGTCGATGACCTTTGACTTGAGGTTCTTCTCACGGAACACCATCGCTCCAAAAAGGAAACTCACCACTACTGAGCCTCGACGTACCATGGAGACGATGGAGATCATGGCTCCGTCAAGTCCGAGGGCGTAGAAGTAGGCGAAGTCTGCTGCAGAGAGGAACAGGGAAATGAGAATGATGCACCAGTCCCATCGGAATGGGGTGGTCTCATGGCGCAAGGGCCACCACAGGAGACCGAGCATGGCGAGCATCAGGAAGAGTTGATAGAAGGTGTACCATGACTGCACGGCGAGTTTGTCGAGTCCCACACCACCATTTTCGGGCGATGCCATGAGGAATTTGTCGTAGAGTCCAGAGATGGCACCCAGTACATTGGCAAGCACCACAAAGATAATCCATTTGTTGTGCTTGAAATCGATGCCCTCTTTCTTGCTGGAGCGTGAAAGCATATAAAGTCCAATCATGGCGATGATGACACCCATCCACTGCCAGAGGTTGAGGCGTTCGGAGAAAAAAGTCATGGCACCAATCAGCACCATCACAGGACGTGTGGCATTGATAGGTCCCACAATGGTGATGGGCAGATGCTTTAACCCAAAATAAGCAAAAAGCCAGCTGGCAAGAACGATGAGTGACTTCAGTAGGATGTACTTATGTTCTGCCCACCCATATTGATGAGTGTAGAAGAGACTGTCCTCACTGATGTGTCCCTGTGCTGACAGGATGATGAACGGCAGGAATATCAGCGATGAAAACAAGGTGTTGAGGGTCAGTACCGGAATGACAGCATTCTCCCTGAGCGACTTCTTCTTGAAGACATCATAGAAGCCGAGTAGGAAAGCGGAAAGGAAAGCGAGGATTAACCACATAAGACCATTTACTGTTTGATGATTTACAATGTATAATTTGTCTTATAGGTCGAAAAGATTGTCAGGATAAGTGATGTCAGCAAGAAACAGTGCATTGCCTGGCACGGACATGCCTGCCGAACATCTGTCTTTCTTCTCGATAATCTCCCGAAACTGCTCGATGGTCAGTACGCCACGTCCCACATCAAGTAGGGTGCCGACAATGGCACGAACCATATTGCGCAGAAAACGGTCAGCTGTGATGGTGAACTGCCACTCAATGGAGGAGACCTGTGTCCATTCAGCGTGCATGATGCGGCAGTTGTTGGTCTTCACGTCGGTGTGGAGCTTCGAGAAGGAGGTGAAGTCAGTGTATTCTGAGAGTGCCTGGGCTGCTTCGTTCATCTTCTCAAAGTCGAGGAGTTGGGGAAAGCGGTAGGCATAGTGCTTGAAAGGTGACTTCTCCGTGATAATATAATAATGGTACGTGCGCGAGGTGGCAGAGAACCTTGCATGGGCATCTGGCTTTACTGGCACGATCTTTTGGATGGCGACATCTTGTGGTAAAAACTTGTTCAGACGATAGACTAATTGTTCATCAGCCTCGTGCTCCGTGTCGAAATGAGCCACCATGAGTGAGGCATTCACGCCAGCATCCGTCCGTCCTGCTCCAGTCACTTCGATGGACTCATGCAGAAGGGTGGAGAGTGCCTTATTGAGCACCTCCTGCACACTGATGCCGTTAGGCTGAATTTGCCAGCCATGATAGCGTGCACCGTCGTATGATAAATAAATGAAATATCTCATATCTTACCCCTAAACTCTTACCCCTAAACTCTCAACCCTAAACTCTCAACTTTCAACTCTCACCCCTCTATCCGTTGGTGATAGTCGGTTTTCCCGACGTCTCACCCTCCTCCCTAAACTCTCACCCCTCCATCCGTTGGTGATAGTCGGTTTTCCCGACGTTTCCCCCCTTCTCTCTCACCTCCCCCCTCATGGCGTCACCCTGTTATGGAAGAAAACGCGCTTCAGCGTGCTGCTCATACGAGTGCGCGGTGCATGGATGACAGACCTGTTATGGTAGAAGTGCCATAGAAGGAAGGCTGCAACAAGTGATGCCACGCCATCTGCTGCAGCAATGCTGCCCCATACACCGTCTGTGCCCCAGATCTCCGGGAAGAAGAGGAGGAAGGGTACAAGAAAGACAAGCTGACGGCTCACCGACATGAAGATGCTCCGTTTGGCCATGCCGATGCTTTGGAAGAAGTTGCCGGTCACAATCTGAAAACCGACGATGGGGGAGAGGCTGCAGACGATGCGCATACCCCGGGCAGCCATCAAGGAGAGTACAGGATCATTGGTGAAGAACTTCACGAGGTATTCAGGGAAGAATACACAAAGCACAAAATCAATAATCATCACGATGGTGGCCAGCCAGATCGCCTTACGAAGCACTTCATCGACACGCTCATGCTGTTGAGCTCCAAAGTTGAATCCTGCAATGGGCTGCATACCTTGGCAGATACCAAGCACCACCATCACTGCGAGGAATGTGACGGCATTGACAATACCGTAGGCTGCAATGGCCATATCGCCACCATGACGGGTCAGTCCTTTATTGATGAGGATGACGACGAGGCAGGCACAGAGTTGCATGGCAAAGGGTGACATGCCGATGGAGAGGATATTCTTGACGATCCGTTTGCGCAGACTGTAGATGCCTGCGTGTAGGTGGATGAGGTCACGTTTGTTGGAGAGAACCGAAGCCACGTAGATGAGGGCGAAGATTTGTGCCAGCACTGTAGCAGTAGCGGCTCCCTTGATACCCATCTGGAATTTGAAGATGAAGAGGTAGTCAAGGATGGCATTGATGATGACCGTGGCAATGGTTGCAGACATGGCTACATGCGGATGCCCCGTACTTCGTAGGGCACTGTTCAGTCCAAGGTAAAGGTGTGTCACCACGTTGCCCAGCAGGATGATGAACATATAGCTGTGGGCATACTGAATCGTGTTTTCCGAGGCTCCGAAAAAGAGTAGAAGGGGATCGATGAAAATCAGACCGAGCGCACCTACAACGATGCCGATGATGATGTTGAGGGATACCAGATTGCCCAACACCCGTTCTGCCGTCTGATAGTCCTTCTGTCCTAACTTGATGGAGATCATCGTCGAACTGCCCACACCCACCATCGCACCGAAGGCGGCACTGAGATTCATGACAGGGAAGGTGACCGCCAGACCACCCAATGCCAGAGTGCCCACATCAGGAATGCGTCCAATGAAGATGCGGTCCACGATGTTGTAGAGTGACGAAGCCGTCATGGCCACCACTGCTGGCACTGCATATTTCATCAGCAGCTGCCCAATGGGTTTCGTCCCCAATTCTTTTGTTCTATTATCTTCTTGCATAATACTTTAATCCCTAAACTCTAATCCCTAAAC
>CADCQH010000099.1 GCA_902803605.1 uncultured Bacteroidales bacterium
ACAAGACCAAGCCTGGTGTGGTGACTACTGCCAGCGGTCTTCAGTACAAGATTATCGAGCAGGGTACTGGCGAAAAGCCAACAGCCAATCAGAAGGTAAAGGTTGACTACGAGGGTAAGCTCATCGATGGTACTGTATTCGACAGCAGTTATGAGCGTGGAACACCTGCCACCTTTGGCGTGACACAGGTGATTGCCGGTTGGACGGAAGCATTGCAACTGATGCCTGTGGGCTCGAAGTGGGAACTTTATATTCCTTATGAGTTGGCATACGGTGACCGTGAGACAGGTGGCGAAATCAAACCATATTCAGCCCTTATCTTCACTGTTGAACTGAAGGGAATAGAGTGATAAAGTTGAGCGTTTAGAACTTCATCAAAAAAAATGAAAAAATACAATATCGTCAATAACGTAGTCGGTTGGGTGGTGTTTGCCATTGCAGCATTCACCTACTGCTCTACGATTGAACCCACGGCCAGTTTCTGGGATTGTCCTGAGTTCATCACCACTGCCTACAGACTGGAAGTGGGTCACCCTCCTGGCGCACCCTTCTTCATGCTGTTTGGCAATTTCTTCTCCCTCTTTGCCAGCGATGCTTCGCAGGTCGCCAAGATGATTAATATCATGAGTGCCCTGCTCAGTGCAGGATGTATTTTGTTCCTGTTCTGGAGCGTGACACATCTGGCAAAGAAACTCTTGGTCAAGGACAACGAAGAGCCTTCAATGGGCCAGTTGCTGGCTGTCATGGGATGTGGTATTGCCGGCGCCCTCATCTACACCTGGTCGGACACCTTCTGGTTTTCGGCTGTCGAGGGTGAGGTGTATGCTTTCTCCAGTTTCTTCACGGCTCTGGTGTTCTGGCTCATCCTCAAATGGGAAGATAATGCCGACCAGCCACACTCTGACCGTTGGCTCGTGTTCATCGCCTATCTGGTGGGACTTTCCATCGGCGTGCACCTCTTGAACCTCCTCTGTATTCCTGCCATCGTGCTCGTCTATTACTACAAGATGAGCAAGAATCCGACAGGCAAGGGTTCGCTCCTCGTGTTGGGTGTGTCAGTCATCATCGTGGCAGCAGTGCTTTATGGTATCGTGCCAGGCATCGTGAAGATTGGTGGTTGGTTCGAATTGTTGTTCGTCAATGAGTTGGGTCTTCCTTACAACATCGGTCTCTACATCTACCTCACGCTGTTGTCGGTGGCGTTGATATGGGCATTGTGGGAAACCACAAAGGCCAAGAGCGAAAACCGTATGTACATCTCGTTCATCGTCTGCACAGGATTGCTGGGCATTCCTTTCTACGGACATGGCGAGGCATCTGTGATTATAGGTGTCATCGTATTGGGCATCATTGCAGGTGTGCTTTTCTTCACCAAGAAAGCCACTCCACGCATCCTCAACACAGCCATTCTCTGCATGACCCTGATGACGGTGGGCTACAGTTCTTATGCTGTCATCGTCATTCGCTCCACAGCCAATCCTCCGATGGATCAGAACTCTCCAGAGGATGTGTTTACGCTGGGGGAATACCTGGGGCGTGAGCAGTATGGTGAACGTCCTCTCTTCTGGGGACAGACCTACAAGTCGCAGCCAGAAATAAAGGACAACGGTGACGGTTATCTTGCGTATGAAACAGTGCAGGGCGCTCCCGTCTATCAGCGTAAGGATAAGGAGAATGAGAACGAGAAAGATGAATATGTAAAGATTCGTGACAAGTTCTCGCTCAAGTATCCTGCCAACCAATGTATGCTCTTCCCTCGCATCTACAGCGACGAGCCCATACATGTGCAAGCCTATGAATCGTGGTTGGGAAATGTAACTTACCACCCCGTAGAATATAGGATTCCTGGCCGTGAAACCTCAACCCTTGAGATTCCCGGACAGGTGGATAACATTCGCTTCTTCCTCTCTTATCAGATGAACTGGATGTATTGGCGCTATTTCATGTGGAACTTCGCCGGTCGTCAGAACGACATTCAGGGTAATGGCGAACTGGAGCACGGAAACTGGCTCTCAGGTTTCAGCTGGATTGATGACTTGCGTCTGGGCAATCAGGACATGCTGCCATCCGAATTGAAGAACAACAAGGGACACAATGTGTTCTTCTGCCTTCCCCTTATCTTAGGTTTGCTGGGCTTTTTCTGGCAGGCATTCCGTGACAAGAAGGGCATTCAGCAGTTTTGGGTGGTGTTCTTCCTGTTCTTCATGACAGGTATCGCCATCGTCATCTACTTGAATCAGACGCCTCTCCAGCCACGTGAACGTGACTACGCTTACGCAGGTTCGTTCTATGCGTTCTCCATCTGGTGTGGTTTAGGTATTGCAGCCATTTACGAGTTTCTTTGCAAGTGGTTGGGCAAGAAGATGGAGAAGCGTATGGCAGGCATCATCGCTGGTGCCGTGGGACTTGTGCCCGCCGTGGCTGTTCCTGCACAGATGGTGAGTCAGACGTGGGACGATCATGACCGCAGCGACCGCTATATGTGTCGAGATTTCGGATTGAACTATCTGGAGACCATTCCACACGATGGTGTCATCTATACGAACGGCGACAACGACACCTTCCCGCTTTGGTACAATGAAGATACAGAGGGTAAGCGTACGGATGTGCGTGTGTGCAACCTTTCCTATTTGCAGACAGATTGGTATATCGACCAGATGAAGCGTCCGGCCTTCTCAGGAGAAGGTCAGTCAAGCCCACTCCCCATCTCGTGGAAACGCTATCAATACACCAGCGGCAAGCACGAGATGACCGACATCAACCCTGAGGTTTCCATCGGTGGAGGAACGTTGACGATGAAAGACCTTGTGAACGAAGTCATGAATCAAGATCCTGATTTGGCCAAGCGTTTGTGGGGCGAGAACCCATTCGAATTGAAGACAGCCATCCACAAATTCCTCCTGAAGGATTACGAAGGACTTTCTGAAAGCGACAAGGAACTGGTGGAAGCACTCCCCACCTGCCTGCCAAGTGACACCCTCTACGTGAATATCGATAAAGAAGCCGTGAAGCGTTCAGGCATGCAGATACCTGTCGATACCTTGGGCAATGAGGTCATCCCCGATCAGATGGTCATCAGTCTGGCTGGACAGGGACGTGTGTCCAAGAGTTTCATCATGATGCTGGAGATGATTGCGCAAAGCAATTTCAGCCGTCCGCTTTACATGTCCACCACAGTAGGTTCCAGCAACTACGGAAACCTCTGGCGCCACTTCGTCCTTGAGGGTATGGCTTGGCGCATCACCCCATTCGTGTTCCCAGAGAATACGATGGTGCGTGGTGTGGTGCATTCTGTGGCCGATACGGAGAAGATGTACGACAACATGATGAACAAGTACCATTATGGCAATTTGAAGCAGCCAGACCTCTATATCGATGAAACCACAATGCGTATGTGCTACACCCATCGCCGTTGGTTCGCCACGCTCATCACCAACCTGGTGCAAGAGGGTAAGAAGGACAAGGCATTGAAGGCGCTGGAGAAGTGTGAAACGGAGATCCCTGCTTATAATGTGCCGCACGACCTCAATAGTTCTTCCATTGAGATAGCCGAAGCATTTGTCGCTTGTGGCAAGCCGGAGAGGGCTAAGAGCATCCTCGAATCGATGGAACAGCGTTCCGTGGAGTACGTCAAGTGGTATCTGTCGCTCAGCGATGTCTATTTCGTCAACAGTGCCCGTGATTGTCATCAGGAGATCTATGCTCTGGCAGCCATTCAGGATGTGTACAACCGAATGGCAGAATCCAACGCAGGCAACAAGGCTGCATACGAGAAGAAGGCATTGCAAATAGAAGACAACCTGCAGAAACTCTATCAGTCATTTGTGTCGAAGTGTGACAAAGTAGGCATTCAGCTATAATATGATTATTGAGCAACCCACCAAATGGTTGAGATGGCTATATCCAAGTGCCATCTGGAGAATGGACCCGACGGAGAAGGCAGTTTATCTGACCTTCGACGACGGGCCCATCCCCGAATCAACCCCTTGGCTGATTGAGACGCTTGACCGCTATAACGTGAAGGCGACCTTCTTCATGGTGGGTGACAATGTCAGGAAGTACCCTGAACTGATGGAACTGATCCGTTCTCATGGGCATCGTCTGGGTAACCACACCTATAACCATATTGGGGGGATCACGGTGTCAAGCAAACGTTACTTGCGCAATGCTAACGAAGCCGATAAACTCATCAGTTCAAATTTGTTCCGTCCTCCCAGAGGGTGGATGCGTAATGTTCAATATATCCGTCTTCGCCGGCATTACACAATCATTATGTGGGACGTGGTTACACGTGACTATTCCAAACGGCTCACTGCTGAAGAGGTGTATGAGAATGTGAAGAAATATACACGTAATGGTTCCATCATCACGTTTCATGATTCCCTTCGTAGTATCGATAAGTTGAAGAAGATTCTTCCTAAATGTATCGAGTGGTTACGTGATGAAGGGTATGAGTTCAAGATTTTTGACGAGAACTTGCATCATTCCCGTCATTTGAAATAGAGGAATACAAAAAATAGAGGAGTCGGACTCCTCTATTTTTGTACTGATGGTCAACGATGCTGATGACCAATGCCCGCTATTCATCGTCATCAAGGATGATTTTGGCTTTTCCTCCTTTCTGGATTTTCTCTTCAGGCTTGTCTGTCACACAGATAGGCACCTCCTTCTTGATGCTTTGGTCGAGGGAAATGAGGGTTTCGGTGGAATCGACGCCCGTGATGCCTTGAATCTTGCGATTCAACAAATCCATCAACTGTTCGTTATCACGTGCATAGAGTTTCACAAGCATAGTGTAAGGCCCTGTGGTGTAGTGACATTCTACAATTTCAGGAATCTTATTGAGTTCACTCACAACGCGTTCGTACATCGAACCTTTCTCGAGTCGGATGCCCACATACGTGCAGGTTTTGTAACCGAGGCTTTTAGGGTTAATCACATAACCAGAACCAACGATGACGTTGGTGTCTATCAGACGTTGTACGCGCTGATGGATGGCTGCACGGGACACACCACATACGGCTGCGACATCCTTGAAGGGTATGCGTGCATTGGCGGAGATAATCTCCATAATTTGCTTGTCAAGTTTATCTATCTTTTCCATATCAAAAAACAAATTGTAAACAAAAGTAGGAGTTTTTTTTCTATTTGTCAAAGAAAAAGAACAAAAAAAGCAAGAAAAGGTGAAAATAGTGGAAAAGTGCTATCAAATGTGAGATAAAAATGCTATTTTTGCAAAGTGTAAGTACAAATGAACTGATAACGAAGAAGAGCAAGAAGAATATGAAAACATTGGTTTTTGCCAGCAACAATGCACACAAGTTGGAGGAGATACGTGCCATCTTGGGTGACAAGTATGAAGTGAAGAGCCTCAAGGACATCGGTTGTGAGGTGGATATTCCTGAAACGGGCACCACCTTCCGAGAGAATGCCCTACAGAAAGCGTCCTATGTGAAGGAACATTTTGGTTTTGACTGCTTTGCCGATGATTCAGGGCTTCAGGTGGAGGCATTAGACGGGGAACCAGGTGTGTATTCTGCCCGTTATGCCACAAAGAACGGCGTGCAGTTTGAGGGTGGTAAGGATGACGCCAATATGGATGTGCTGCTCAACAAAATGGCGAACGAGGAAAATCGAAAGGCTTGTTTCCGTACGTCCATCGCCTTGATTTATCAGGGAGAGACCCATTTCTTTGATGGTGTCGTAGAGGGTCGCATCATCCGTGAGAAACGAGGTAACGGAGGTTTTGGCTATGATCCCCTCTTCATCCCTGATGGTTACGACAAGACCTTTGCAGAGTTGGGTAACGAAGTGAAGAACGGCATCAGTCATCGGGCTCGTGCCGTTGCGTTATTGGCGGATTTCTTGACTAAAATTTGAAAGTGAGGATTCTTTTCCGTACCTTTGCACTCGTAAAAAAGATAAGGATGAAAAAGATAATCTATATAGCCTTGTGTTTGGTGGGATTCATCAGCTGTAAGGAAAAGCCAGGGGAAGTGACCGCTTATGTGTCGCCTGCTCCTGAGTTTTGTGAGGATTCTGCCTATCAGTTTGTGGCTGAACAATGCCAGTTTGGTCCTCGGGTGATGAATTCTGAGGCTCATGATATGTGTGGGGATTGGATTGTCAGCAAGTTCAAGAGCTTTGGCGCTGAGGTGTATGAGCAGCATGCTGATGGGAAACTCTACACAGGCACTCCTGTCAAGATGAGGAACATTGTGGTTTCGTTCAATCCGGAGGCAGAGGTGCGGATCCTGATTGCTGGGCATTGGGACAGCCGCCAATGGGCAGACAATGACCCTGATGAGGCCAATCACAACACACCGATTGATGGTGCCAATGATGGTGCCAGCTCGATTGGTGTCATGTTGGAGATTGCACGTCAGTTGCAATTGGCCAATGATTCCAATCGGGTGAAGGTTGGTGTGGACTTGATATGCTGGGATGCTGAGGATAATGGAGAGTCGGCCAGTGGCAATGAGAGTAGTTGGTGCCTAGGTAGTCAATACTGGTCGGGTATTCGTCATATTGAGGGTTATACGGCTCGTTATGGCATCAACCTCGATATGGTGGGTGGCAGTAACACTGTATTTTATCGAGAGCAATATTCCATGAGTTATGCCCCAGCTGTGGTGGACAAGGTATGGGGAGCGGCTCAGCGTATAGGATACGGGAAGTTTTTCAGTTATGATCAGGGGGGAGGTTACATCACGGATGATCATCTGGAAGTGAATCGTGGGGGCATTCCATGCATTGATATCATCGGCTCTGATACGGAGAATGGTGGATTCCCCAGAACCTGGCACACGTTGAATGATAACATCGAACATATCAATAAGGAAACACTGAAAGCAGTGGGACAGACAATGCTGGAGGTGATATGGACAGAACAATGACAATAGAAGAAAGACAGCAGGAGGTCATCGAAGAGTTTGAGGGTTTCGATGATTGGATGGATAAGTATCAGATGCTTATAGATCTTGGTAGTGAGCAGGAACCGTTACCAGATCAGTATAAGGTGGAAAGCAATCTCATTGATGGTTGCCAAAGCCGTGTGTGGTTGCAAGCAGATTTGACACCTGAAGGGACAATTCACTTTCAGGCAGAGAGCGATGCATTGATAGTGAAGGGTATCGTTACACTGCTCATTCGGGTGTTGGACAATCAAACTCCTGATGACATCCTTTCGGCCGACCTCCATTTCATTGAGGATATCGGTTTGAAGGAACATCTTTCTCCCACACGCAGTAATGGGTTGTTGGCGATGATGAAACAGATGAAGATGTACGCCCTCGCATTCAAATCGAAACTCAATGCATCATAATACCTGATTTTTTAGTAGAGTAACCCAAACGAGGTAGGGGATATATACGATTAAGATGAAGGATTTTTTCAATCAGATGGGCAAATACTTTGCTCGCTACAAAGGTTATATTGCAGGAACGTTTGCTATGAACATTCTGGCAGCGCTCTTCAATGTATTCTCTTTTTCTGTCCTCTTGCCTATCTTACAGATTCTCTTTAAGGTGAACACGGAACGGTATGAGTTCATTGAGTGGGGAACAGGTGGAATGGGAAATCTGGTTGAAGTTCTAAAGAATAATGGTTACTATTACTCTCAGCAGATGGTGGATAATTATGGACCGTCCACCACGCTCTTGTATTTGGGCATCATCCTCGCCTTGCTTACGTTGCTGAAGACTGCCACATATTTTGGAGGCTCTGCGTGTTTGATGCCTTTACGTACAGGCATTGTGCGAGACATCCGTTCAGACATTTACAAGAAGATCCTTTCCTTGCCGCTTTCTTTTTTCTCAGAGGAACGGAAAGGTGACATCCTGGCACGTGTCAGCACCGATGTGAACGAGATAGATGGAAGTGTCACCTCCTCTTTAGACATGATTATCAAGAACCCCATTTTCATTTTGGTGTATATTGGTACAATGTTCGCCATGAGTTGGCAACTCACCCTCTTCACCCTTTTGGTGGTGCCCCTGCTGGCAGGAGGTATCGGGCGTATCGGTAAAAAACTAAAGCAGCACTCACTTTATGCCCAGTCGAAATGGAGTGACGGCATCAGTCAGATAGAGGAAACCTTAGGGGGCCTGCGTATCATCAAGGCATTCATCGCTGAAAAGAAAATGGATGAGCGTTTCACGAAGGTCAACAATGAATTTCGTGATGCTTCCATGCGTGTGGCCATTCGTCAATCGGCTGCTCATCCTGTCAGCGAATTCTTGGGTACCTGCATGATTGTCATTGTCTTGTGGTTTGGCGGCTATCTTATCTTCTCAGGCAACAGCCCTATTGATGCCAGCGGATTCATTTATTATCTGGTGATTCTTTACACGACCCTGCAACCTATCAAGGACCTTTCTAAGGCGGGTTATAGTATCCAAAAGGGTCTGGCTTCGATGGAACGCATCAATAAGATTCTCCATGCAGAGAACAACATCAGGGAGGTAGCCATTCCAAAGAAGATTGACACCCTCAATGACGCCATCCAATTGGAACATGTGCATTTCTCTTACAATGAGGGTCATGAAATTCTGCACGACATCAATCTCACCATCAAGAAGGGGCAAACTATCGCTTTGGTGGGTCAGTCTGGTTCAGGTAAGAGTACGTTGGTAGATCTCATCCCCCGCTATCATGATGTCTCTTCTGGTGTCATTAAGATAGATGGTGAAGACGTGCGCAATCTCTCCCTTCATGCCCTGCGTGGTTTGATTGGCAATGTAAATCAGGAGGCTATTCTTTTCAACGACACAGTGTTCAACAACATCGCCTTTGGAGTTAGTGATGCTACGCAGGAACAAGTGGAGGCAGCTGCCCGAATCGCCAATGCGCACGATTTCATCATGGAGATGGAAAAGGGTTATCAGACAAATGTCGGAGATCGTGGAGGAAGGCTTTCTGGTGGCCAACGTCAACGTATTTCCATTGCCCGTGCCATATTGAAAAATCCCCCTATCCTTATCCTTGATGAAGCGACATCCGCTCTCGATACGGAAAGCGAACGTTTGGTGCAAGACGCATTGGAGAAACTGATGAAATCACGTACGACCATTGCTATTGCTCACCGTCTTTCCACCATCAAGAATGCACATGAGATTTATGTCCTCCACGAAGGAAGGATTGTAGAACGTGGCACGCATGAAGAATTGATTGCACAAAACGGCTATTACAAGAAATTGAATGACATGCAAGCCTTATAAGTCATTGCCGTACTAACCTGTATCTTGCTCCTCCAAGAGCTTTCACCAATCCTTTCATTTCCAAATCGAAAAGAATCATGCTGGCACGTGAGTAGGGAATATTCGTTTCAATGGTCATCTGGTTGACGTGTTTGTCATCGACATTCTTTAATGTGTTCAGCAATGTTTGTTCCTCATCGGAGAGAGTGGGGAAAAGGTCTGGTTGGATAGTCTTCTGCTTTGACGCATTGTTTGAGGTATCATTCCACCCCATCGCATCAAGCAGGTCTTCTGCATTTGTGAGTAATGTGGCTTGATGCTTTCTGATAAGATTGTTGCACCCTTTGCTGTTTCCATCATATACCCTACCAGGAAAGGCAAAGACATCGCGGTTGTAGTCGAGGGCCAGCTCTGCTGTAATGAGCGAACCTCCCTTTTCTGAACTCTCCACTACAATGCAGGCATCACACAAACCAGCCACGATACGGTTACGACGCACAAAGTTCATCTTCTCTGGTTCTGTGTTCGTTGTATATTCTGTCAACAGACCTCCCCCTTGCTGTACCATCTCTGCTGCAGTCTGACGATGCATGGAAGGGTAGATATTGTCCAACCCATGTGCCAGCACTCCTACCGTCGCCATTCCATTTTCCAATGCAGCACGATGAGCACAGATGTCAATGCCGTATGCCAAACCGCTCACGATGACTATATCGGGAGCTAAACATTTCAGATCTTTTACGAAATTATTGCAAATGTCTCGTCCATACTCTGAGCACTTTCGTGTGCCAACAATATTAATAATACGTTGACTGTTCAGATTGGCAGACCCATAATAATAAAGAATCAAGGGAGCATCTTCGCACTCTCTCAAACGTCCAGGGTAGTCATCATCGTTTAGCGTGAAGACTTTTAGATGCTTCTTTTCTATGAACTCCATCTCTTTCTCAGCCTCCCTGAGAGCTGTGTCCACATTGGAAAAGGCTTCCACTAATCGTGAACTTGCATTAGGGATAAGGCTCACAATATCCTTTCGATGAGCCAAAACGTCATGAGCTGAACCTATTGTTTCGAACAATGTCCGTGCATTCAGCAGACTCAAACCTTTCAGTTTGGTCATGGCAATGGCTGAGATGATTTCCTGTGTGTTCATATCAGGTCAGGATTTAGGATGGCAACTTGTCTCTATTGCAAGAAGGGGGCAAATCGCTCGTTCAATTCAGGACTTTCAGCCAATCGCCCATCCACTAAGCAAACGGAATCCACTTGTGCACGGACGCATAACTTCATATCGGGCAGACGGAAAATGTCTTGCATAAAAGTGTACTTCACCCCATCCTTCTTTACCCAGAGTTTAGTGACGTACTCATCCTTGCTCTTTAATGGCACCTTGAATTGCATCGTCAGTCTTGCCACTACGGCATCTGTTCCTTTCTCATGCAGTTCAGCAAAACTGATGTTGTGAGCCAGCAGGAACTCATGACGGCAATGCTCCAGATAATGCTGATAATTTGCATTATTCACGATTCCCTGTAGGTCACACTCGTAATCGCGTACCTTGTCCTTCAGTTCAAAGATGTAATTGGCCATATCCTTCAAGTATTTTTTGATTTTGTATGCAAAGGTACGATTAAGTGAGCATAATGCAAAAGGAAAAAGGCTTTTTTTGCTTTTTTCATAAAGGTGGCAAAATTTTCTTGAAAAAGTTTTGGAGGATGTTTGCTTTTTATCTACCTTTGCAATCCGAGAAACCTCAAAAAACGTGATGATAAAAGATTAACTAACTTAAAAACTCTAACAGTTATGGCAAAAAAATGGGTATGCCCAGTATGTGGCTATGTGTATGAGGGAGAGAACCCTCCAGAGAAGTGTCCTCAGTGCAAGGTTCCTGGCTCAAAATTCAAGTTGAAGGAAGAAACTGACGGATTGGTGTTCGCTTGTGAACATGAATTGGGTGTTGCCAAGGCAATTCCAGAAGGCGAAGAAGGTGCATTCGTGCTGCAGGGGTTGAAAGATCATTTTACAGGAGAATGCACGGAAGTAGGTATGTATCTGGCCATGAGCCGTCAGGCAGATCGTGAAGGCTATCCTGATGTGGCAGAAGCTTTCAAGCGTTATGCTTTTGAAGAGGCTGAACATGCTGCCAAGTTCGCTGAATTGCTTGGCGAATGTGTGTGGGACACCAAGACGAATCTGAAACGTCGCATGGAGGCTGAGGAAGGTGCTTGTGCGGGTAAACTCGAGATTGCAAAGGTGGCCAAGAAACTGAACCTTGATGCGATTCACGACACCGTTCACGAGATGGCTAAGGATGAGGCACGTCATGGTGCTGGTTTCCAGGGATTGTTCAACAAGTATTTCAAGTAGTATCAAACATTCCAATTATTATTATGAAGAAATATGTTTGCGACACCTGCGGATGGGAGTATGACCCAGAAGTAGGTTATCCAGAAGGAGGTATCGAGCCTGGCACAGCATTTGAAGACCTTCCAGATGATTTCGAATGCCCACTTTGTGGTGTAGGTAAGAGCGAGTTCTCGGAGGCTTAAAGTGAAAATCAGAGAAATCAATCTTGGTGATAAGCCTGTTCTGTTGGCGCCTATGGAGGACGTGACAGATCAGGCTTTTAGGCTTCTCTGCAAGGAGTTCGGAGCCAGCATGGTCTATTCCGAATTTGTCAGTGCTGATGCTCTTATCCGTAGTGTCAACCGCTCGTTGGAGAAGATTCGAGTGGATGACCGTGAACGTCCTGTTGCCATCCAGATCTATGGACGGGATGTGGAGAGTATGGTGGAGGCGGCACGTATCGTGGAAAGTGAAGCAAGCCCTGATATCCTTGACATCAACTTTGGTTGTCCTGTAAAGAAGGTGGCTGGAAAAGGTGCTGGTGCGGGGATGCTCAAGACTCCCCAATTGATGCTCAACATCACCCGTGAAGTGGTCAAGGCAGTCAAGATACCTGTGACGGTGAAGACTCGCTTGGGCTGGGATCATCAAAACAAAATCATTGTCGAACTGGCAGAGCAATTGCAGGATTGTGGCATCGAGGCACTTACCATTCATGGCAGAACCCGTAGCCAGATGTATCAAGGTGAGGCTGATTGGACACTGATAGGTCAGGTGAAGGCTAATCCTCGGATACATATTCCAATCATTGGCAATGGTGACATCTGTACGGCCGAACAGGCGGCTGATGCCTTTGACCGTTATGGGGTAGATGCCATCATGATAGGTCGTGCCACTTTCGGTCAACCCTGGTTGTTCAAGGATGTGCGCACCTATCTTGACACGAACAAGCATGATGACACGATGACCCTTGACTGGAAAATGGACGTGCTCAAACGTCAGGTGCGTACCAGTGTGGCTTATAGCTTGCGTGAGGACAATGCACTCAAGGAGTGTAAGCGCACAGAATTGGGTGGTATCATTCATGTGCGCCGTCATCTTGCCAACTGTCCTCTCTTCAAGGGCATTCCCGATTTTCGGCAGACACGCGTCAAAATACTTCGTGCTGAAACGCAAGAGGAGCTTTTTGAGTTGCTGGATGAGGCAAGGAATAGAATTATGGATTTCGAAAATAATTAAAAATCAAACAATTAAATAACTAATTAGCTAAGGTGTTACTATGGCAGATTTATCTAATTTTTCTTTGGAAGGCAAGAACGCATGGGTAACAGGTGCTTCTTACGGTATCGGATTCAACATTGCCAAAGCTTTTGTACAGGCTGGTGCGAAGACCATCGTTTTTAATGCTAGAAGTAAAGAGTCTTTGAAGGTGGGGCTTGACAACTACAAGGCGGCAGGCATCACAAACGTAAAAGGCTATTTGTGTGACGTGACGGATGAAGAAGGTGTGAAAGCACTTGTGGAAACAATTCACAAGGAGGTAGGTCAGATTGATATCCTCGTGAACAATGCAGGTATCATCAAGCGTATTCCGATGCATGAGATGGCGCGTAAGGAGTTTCAGGAGGTCATTGACATCGATCTTGTGGCTCCTTTCATTTGTGCCAGCGCTGTCTTGCCTGAGATGATGGAACGCAGAGAGGGCAAGATTATCAATATCTGCTCGATGATGAGTGAATTGGGTCGTGAGACAGTATCCGCATACGCTGCAGCCAAAGGCGGATTGAAGATGTTGACGCGTAACATTTGTTCTGAGTATGGTGAATACAACATCCAATGCAATGCTATTGGTCCTGGTTACATTGCCACCCCTCAGACGGCTCCACTGCGTGAACGTCAACCTGATGGCAGCCGTCATCCGTTCGATTCTTTCATTTGTGCCAAGACCCCTGCTGGTCGTTGGCTCAATCCTGAAGAGCTGGGTGGCCCTGCTGTATTTCTTGCTTCTCATGCTTCGGATGCCGTGAACGGACACGTGCTGTATGTGGATGGCGGCATCTTGGCTTACATCGGCAAACAACCCAAGTAATGTTATTACCTTATTATAAAGAAGGAGTAATCGAGGCTGGTTGTGATGAGGCTGGTCGAGGTTGTTTGGCTGGTAGCGTGTATGCGGCGGCAGTTATCCTGCCACCTGACTATCACAATACCCTGTTGAATGACTCGAAGCAGTTGACAGCCAAACAGCGGTATCGGTTACGTGAAGAGATTGAGCGTGATGCTGTAGCGTGGGCATTGGGTATCGTGACTTCACAGGAGATAGACGAGATGAATATTCTACGTGCCAGTATCACGGCTATGCATCGGGCGATAGATGGGTTGAAGGTACGTCCACAAAACCTGATCATAGATGGCAACAAGTTCTTTCCCTATCCGGGGGTGCCTCACACCACCATCGTCAAAGGGGATGGAAAATACCTCTCCATCGCTGCTGCATCCATCTTGGCGAAGACTTATCGTGATGATTATATGAAAAAATTGCATCAAGAATATCCTTTCTACGGATGGGATCATAATGCAGGTTATCCTACTAAAGAACATCGTCAAGGTATTGAGGTTCATGGAACTACTCCTTACCATCGGATGTCATTCAATCTCTTGGGAGCAGTTCAACTTGAACTCCCATTCTTATAATCCTTCACCAAATAGGGAAAAGCCCCTTGCAAATAGGAAAAAGCCATTTGCAAGGGGTTGCTTTTTGCCGTAACTTTGCATCGACAAAAATAAAAAACGCAGTATTAACACTTTAAAAAGAATACGATTATGAAGGCTTTAAGAACTACACTCGCAGCAGTCATCCTCTTCATCGGAGCAATGACAGTAAACGCTCAGAGCATGAGCATCGCAGCAATGCGCAGCAATGCACGGTTCTTGACCGACCGCATG
>CADCQH010000100.1 GCA_902803605.1 uncultured Bacteroidales bacterium
GGCATACCGTCGAAGGCACCTTTGCGCTTGTCGATGGTCAGGCTCTGGGCAGCATCGTTCCAAGTGAAAGCGATGCGGCTGCACTTGCCCTGTTCGTACTCGTTGGTGTGGCCATCATCCTCATAGAGGGTAAAGGTGGCGTTGGCACCTGGGTAGATGTGCAGTTTGATGGGGGCATCGGCCTTGTCTGCCGCATATTGCTTGTCGGGACCGATGGGCAGGATGCTGCCGCCCTTGACATACACAGGAATATGGGTCTTATTGACCGTTGCTTCGATGGTCTGACCGCCTGTGTAGTGCTTGCCTGAGCGGAAGTCATACCAACCAGCTTTGTTGACGGGGAGGTAGGTGCGCCAGGTGGTCACGCCTGATTCTGTGATGGGGCTGACGAGCAGTGACTTGCCAAACATGTACTCATGCTTCTGTGCCAGTGCCTCTGTGTCATTGGCGAAGTCGAAGATGAGAGGACGCATGAGTGTGCTTCCCTCGAAGGCGACAGCCGCAGCGTTACTATATATATAAGGTAAGAGACGGTAGCGGTCTTTGAGTGCGTCGGCAATGATGCCCTGTGCCTCGCTGCCATAGTTCCAAGGCTCTGTGTTGCTCATGTAGCCATGGACACGCATCAGCGGCAGATAGACGGAAATCTCAATCCAGCGCAGCATCCGCTCGATGTAAGCCTGATCCTGATACTGGTTGCCTGGACGGAAGAAACCGCCTGCATCATACGTCCACCAAGGGATGCCTGCTGCCTGCATGCCGAGTCCGGCTGTGATTTGGCGACGGAGGGTTTCCCAGTCATTACCCACATCGCCTGACCACATGGCTGAGCCATAACGCTGAATGCCAGGGTAGCCGCAACGGGTGAGAATCATCGGACGCTTCTGTGGGTCATCCTGACGCAGACCCTCATAGACGGTCTTGTTTACCAGCAGCGGATAGACATTGCGGAAGAGTTCGCCTGGGTACTTGCCGTCCACGACACGGCGACCTGTCAGGTCATCGTTCTCTGGCTCTGTGGCATCCTGCCACCAAGCATCGATGCCCAGCGGAACGAGGCGCTTGCTGAAGTTGCTCCAATATGATTTGGCAGCAGCGGGGTTGAAGAAGTCAATCCAGTCTGTGCCAGGGATGTAGTAACCCTCGCGAAGCATCTGCTTGCCGACCTCAGAGTTCTTGTCGATCTTCGACCATACAGACACCATCAGACGCATGTTCATGGCATGAAGGTCATCGGTCAACTGCTTAGGGTTGGGGTAGTTTGCCTCATCGAAGCGCATGGCGTTCCAACCATACTTTCCCCAATACTGCCAGTCCTGCACAATCACGTCGGCAGGGAGGTTCTCATTCCGGAAGCGCTGGGCGGTCTTCAGAATTTCGTCCTGTGAGTGGAAGCGTTCGCGGCAATGGATATAGCCCAGTGCCCATTGAGGCATCAAAGGGGAGTCGCCAGTCAGTTGGCGATAGGAAGCGATGATTTCGTCTGCACTGCCTGTGAACACAGTGTAATCGACAGCCTGAGCCACAGGTGAACGGAATACGGTCTCGTTCTTCACCTTGCCGTAATACACCACAGGCTTGTCGCCATTCGAGAGTTCTGCTGTCAAGGTGTGGGTGCCTTTGCTGAGACGCACGATGGCTGAAGCCGTAGGTGGCAACCAGGTGTTCTGCAGTTCAATGATGGGCTGACCGTCAATGACGAGGTTGTGACGGCGTGCCATCTTCTGGCCTACATCGAGCAGAAGGGAGTAGTTGCCGTCTTCAGCCACCTCGATGGTGCCCTCGAACTGATTGCTTCGTCTCACTTCCTGCTTGCCGCCTTCAGTGGAAGTCACATTCACCACTTCTGTGTTGCCGACACCTCCACCCTTCGTCAAGACCACCTGCTTGTCCATCGGATTGAAGTCGGTGAGTCCGTAGTTGTTCCACAGGATGCCGTAACCGCGATTGGACAGCATCATGGGGATGGAGATTTGGGTGTTCACCTGAGTGAGGCGGCGAGAAAGGCCACGAACATTGGTGTAGCCATCCTGAAACTGTCCCAGACCGTAGAGGAACTCGCCCTCTGGGGAGGCAAACGCCAAACGTGCCTCGTAGGTCTGCAAGCCAGCAACCGTGCTGCTCTTCAACTGGTGCTCCGTGGCTGTGAAGACCACCTTCCCGTTCTTGTCCAACACTTCCACCTGCTGCTTGGCAGCATCTACGCGGACAGCGATTTCATTGCTCTTCACCTCCTGGTCTTTCACATAGAGCCACTCAGGAAGCGTCTCTGCCGGTGCCTGCTCCATATATTGGATACGCACGGCATTAGCAGCCAATTTCTTTACAATCAATTTTCCGTTGCCAAACTGGAAATCTTCAGCCAACAACGACTGGCAGCATAAAACTGCACACAACATAATCAATAGTTTCTTCATGTCTTCTTAAATAATTAGTGTTCTATCATTAGTGTCTATATTGATCACGCATCAGTGTCTATTTCTTCTTAATCACGTAAAGGAAGCCGCCTCGAGGTTGGCATGATACATTGTGAGGCAGGTTGCCTACATTGCTGATGTTCCAAGGAGCCGCACTTTCGCCGCTATCTGCAAAGGACAAGATGTCGCACTTGGCAGTCTTGATGAAGTCTGCCTTGATGGCGATAGTGCGCGGTTCGTCTGACCCATTGATGCCAGCCACATACCATGTGTTGCCCTTCCGACGGGCGATGACGGCATATTCGCCTGGCTCACCAGCCACCAGACGGGTGTCGTCCCAAGCAGCAGGGAGTTCGCTGAGGAAGTCTTGCACCTGTTGAGGCTGTGCCAGAAAACTCTGCGGGCGGTCAGCCAGGTGCTGCAAGCCCGACTCGAAGAGGACGGTCAGAGCCAGTTCATGAGCATGAGTCGTGATGTGGGGATGCTGCGAATCGCTGAAAGCACAAGGGGTATAGTCCATCGGACCAATCACGTTGCGAGTGAAGGGTAGGGTGGCATTGTGGGCAGCAGCCCGCTTGGTGAAGGTCGGTACATTGTTATACCACTCTGCACCATAGACACCCTCCGTAGCCAGCAGGTTGGGGTAGGTGCGTTGCCAGCCACGTGGGATGGGGGCACCATGAAAGTTCACCAGCAGATGATGACGGGCTGCACACTCCATCAACTCGATGCAATAGTCCATGTTCATCTGGTTGTCGCCAGAGAAGAAGTCAATCTTCACGCCAGCCACGCCAATCTCCTCGCACCAAGCAAACTCTTTTTCACGGTCTTCTGGCTTGTTGAGGCGGTACTTGGGACCTGGGGCACCGTTCACCCATCCCACTGATGAGTTGTACCAAATCAGTGGCTTCACGCCCTTCGACTTGGCATAATTGACGGCATCCACCACGCTTTTCCCATCTTTCATCTCATCCCATTCCGCATCAATCAGCACATAGGGAAGATGGAGCGTTTCTGCGAAATCAACATACATTTTGATGATGTTATAGTCGTTGGAACCATGATTGTAAGCCCAATAGACCCATGACACCACGCCTGACTGAATCCAGTTGGTGTCCTTCAGTTTGCAAGGTTCAGACACATCAGTCACCAACGTTGATTCGACCACGTCAGCCAATGAACCAATGATTGCAATACGCCAAGGGGTGTGCCAATCTCCATCAAGTGCCACCTCGTTCTGGTCAGGACTTACCCGATAATCCTCTGGCTTGCCGTCATTGTAGAGAGAGGCTGCACTCTGACGGCGTTCAATGTTCGCCTCTGTAAGTAAGACATACGTGCCCTCTTGAGGCTCCAAAAGGGAGGGGAAGCCCAAACGCTTGTCCCTACCGCCACCTGAAGTGGTCAGGGGGAAGAACTCCTCATAGCCGTCGCTCCACTTCTGCATCCAGCGACGTGTGCCCTCTGGAATGGTATAGACGGTTTGCTCGCTCTTCAGTTGTGCGCCTTCCAAGCCAGACAACTCATAACGGAACGCCACACCGTCATTATAGAGACGGAAAACCAACTGAACGGGTTTCCCGTTCTGGTCAGTGTATTCACACACATATTCGTTTGCCACATTGGTGGGGTGCAGGCGTTTGCCCTCCTTCATCAGGTAGTCAGCCTTCACCTTGCCACGTTTCGCGATGCGTTGGAAGGTGAGACCCTCGCCCACGGTCGAAGTGGTGATGCCCACCTGCGAGATGTTCAACACTTGCTGCCCCTTGCAGCTGATGACATATCCATTGCCCTGCTGTTCCAGAGCCAATTTTCCATTAGGCGACACAGCCTGCACAGACTGGGCCATTGCCACAGCCGTACACAACAGCATTCCTGCTGCCAGCACTAATTTCTTCATTTGATGCATGTTATAACAATAGGTTTGTTTTGCAAATGTACGCATAATAAATGAGAGTGGAAAAGAAATATACAAAAAGTATTCTTTTCGACCCCCTTTTCATCCTCAGCTTATAACAAATGGGTAGTTTCCTTACGAGAAACGATGGGTTTCCTTACGACAAACTGGTAGTTTCCTTACGACAAACTTGAGGCAGAATAACTGCTGCCCTCTTTTGCCATAAAAAGACAAAGGGACGTGTCTTCGCGACACATCCCTTCGTCCTTGTTAAAGAGTTTACTTTACCAAATTTATTTAACCAAAAACTTATAAAATGTTTCGATTACTGAATGTAAATCTTGCGAGTGGTACCGTCAGCATACTTCACAATGTTGAAGCCCTTCTGAGGAGCACTGAGCTGAATGCCATTGATGCTGTAGTACTCAACACCTGCACCTTCCACTGTTTCGCCAGCTTCTGTGATTGCGTCGATAGCTGTTGGAATTTCCTTACCGCAGTAGAAAATCTCAAAGTCATCCATTGTGATAGAGCAGCCACCACCAGATTTTGTCTTATCAATACCAAAGGTCAAAGAACCACCTTCTGGCAGATTGATGTACAACTTGTTCAAGAAGTTGTTGTAGTCAAGTTCGACAGCCTTCACGACACCAATCGTTCTCTGTGGGAAGAAGTAAGAATAAGTTACATCTTCATATCCATCTTGTGCCTCATTGAGTTTTGAGATGGTAACAGTAACTTGGTTGTCGAATGGAACTGTATTTAACTCTTTACCATTGCCCTCATAGATTTCTGAATTCAATTCTTTTGGAATACGATCTGCGTAATCCGTGAGGTATTCCATCTTATTCATATAAGAAACCCCGTCCGTTTCGTCATACTCATACCAGCTATCTTCTGCATAATAAGTGAAAGATGGTTCTTCGAGTCTGATTGAATAGATGGACTTCACAGGAGTCTCCTGTCTGTACTGACCATTCTTGCCTTCAGCATAGAATGTGGCTTCATTGTGTCTCCAGTTCTCTTCACCACCTGCTTCAACATCTTCAAGATATTGCTTCAAACCGTCAGAACCGGCACTCCAACCATCGCGGTACATAGCATGAGAACGAATTTCGTAAGTACCTGCTGGCAGACCGTTCAATGTCTGTGAGATAGAGAAAGGCTCAGCAGCTCCCCAGACTTCAGCAATCGTTCTAACAGGCTTACCTTCTACCATTTCGTAACCATATTGGTCATTGGTGTAAGTACCATCCGTTTTCTCAACAGTCCATCCCTTATTAATGCCTTCAAGGAATGATGGGTTGATAATCAGGAATGAAACATCAATTGGATTCTCCAAAGTGGCCTTGTCTACACCTTCAGCTATAAACTTAGCTTGGTTGTATATAGCACCAAGGGCATTCTTGAACTCATCCAGTTTCTCAGGAGTAGCAAAGTTTGCTTTCAAATACTCATTCTGTTCACTAACGACAGGAGTCATGAGAGGATCCTTCATGAATTCACCAAGAGAAGCACGGTAATTTAGATAAGAAGTGTATGCCTTGTACTGGTTGTCATTATTGATGGCATCAGTATAATACCAGGTGCCTTCCGCCTCATCGCCAATATTGAGTGTCTCGAGCATGGCAAAATTGGCAATCTCTTGCTCGGCACTTCCTTCTTCCTGAGCGTTAGCCAAAGCGCTGAAATTCTCAAGACCCTTCCAAGAGGTAGTGGCAGCCTTAGCTGCGTTAATATAATCAGTAGCCTTCTTTAATGCTTCCTGAGCAGCCAAATACATCTCCTTGTCTGTGATGTGGGCTGGGATTTCATTCAGCATCTCGTTGACTTTGGCCTGATCACCATTCCACAACAATTCAACATCTGCTTTAGCTGCGTTAATATTTTTTGCAAGCATGCCATCATAGTCAGGAGTTTCACCGTAATAGTAGAGTTGGAAGCCAGTGGTTGCATAGAATGCATCAGAAGACGAGCCAATTGTAACTGTGCCATTATCAACATATATCATATCTGTTTTCAACATCTCCCATACACCTGCACGCCAAGCTTCTTTATTACCACCCCACCAAGGGTCGCCTTTCTTAGTAAGCGGAGCGATGGATTTTGTTTCACCATTCTCTATATAAACATATTGAAGTTCGCTGATATCAGCACCAGCATTACACATCAAAGCAGACATGCTATAGAATCCATTTGGAAGACCTGTAATAGTCTGATACAACAATTCAGGGTTGCCTGAAGGGCTCGCTGTCCAACCGCCAATGGCTGGATAACTATGTTGCATTGTGACGCCTACACCACCCTCGCCATGCCAAGTTGTGGATTTGATGACCCACTGATTCTCTACATAATTAGAGTTAATCGTTACATTTTCACAAATTGGAATCCACTCTGAACGGGCTTCTTCTTTCTTTGCATCGGAATAACCTTGTTCTTGAATAGTAGCCCAAGTGTTGTCTGGTTGCAGTCCTTCGTCAATTCCGTCGATAGTGGGGAACACAAATGCATTCGCCTCTTCGTTCCAAACTGGAGTGTATTCAGTATCACAGAAGAAAGGAGTCGTAATGAATGTAGAGAAATTATAAGATCCATCTTCGCCCATTGGAGAAGACATCAGATAATCAAGACGTGCACTATTCAATTGGGCGGTCAACTCTTTGAAGGTGTTCCAAAATTCTCCTTCATAGATATACTCAGGTGCAACGACCTCCTTAGCTCTGTCCAAAATTTTAGCGATGTCTGCTTTGCCTGGATTATCAGTAGATGACAGCAAAGATTCTATAGAAGCAATGGCTGTCTCTAATGTTGCTGCGTCAATTTTGGCGATATTGGCACTATCCAAAATTTCTGTCAATGCACTTTTTGCATCGTTCAAATCCTGAAGAGTAGTCAAATCAGCAGGATCTGAACCGAACTCATCGGTATAGAGCATCAGGTCCTCATCAAGTTTTCCATTCATGAGACCTGTGCTGAGATCCCGCATATCTTCCAGCTGTGTGAGAAGATTCTGCACATCCTCTTGTGCCAACAACAAATCTGCAACCTCATCGGGCTCACCTATATAGTACATCTTGAAATCTGTACAGAAGAAGGTGTCTTGGTTTATTTTCTTTGCCTTTGTAATACCCACCTTCACACAACCTGGAGCAGTCAAGAAGAAAGAAACAGTGTTGTACTTCACACCATCAATGGGCTTATACTTGCCAGCATCAAACCAAGCCTTAGAACCGGGGAATGAGGTTGGACCCCAGCAGCCTAGCTCAGGATAATAGTAGTCTGACTTGTTCCAGCCGTCAGGGTGCGTATCACCCTCAGAGAAAATCTGATCCTGCTGATTCTCATAAAGACGTGGCATCAGAGGAGACTTGAACTGGTGGTCAGCTGTGAACACGTCATCTACCATAGAGCCTCTGGTGGCAAAAATGAAAGCATTGTCTTCCCATGAGTTATCCTTGGGGTCATTCAGGTAGCTTAACCAATTGTAGGGGCATTGGCCTGACTTCACGGTCGTTTCATCATCTGGGCCAGAACTACCACCACGATAATAACCCTGACAAGTCATTTTGTACATACCAGCAGGAAGCCAGATGTACTGATAAAGATCGGCTTCCGCATTGTCGTAAGCCTCGAAAGCACCACCTGTAGTAGTACCACTACCTGGTTTCAAAGTCCAATCGGTCATTGGATCTGCGGTGAAACTGAGGTTGCCCCAACTTAACTGGTCAGTAATGTCATCGCCCGGTTGCCATCCCGAACCGTCGGGAATTTCTTGAGCGAAGGTTGCAACAGCTCCCATCAAGAGCAATGTTGCGCTAAGTAAAAATTTCTTCATAATGGAAAAAATTTTGAAGTGAATAAAAGATTTAGTTATAAAGTTTTGTTGCTTTTCCACGAAAAGTTGCCGCAAAAGTAGAAAGTTTTCAAAAAAGAAACAAGAGCCCTTTACATTTGTAACAATCTTTGTTGCATATTTTATAATAATAAAACGCGCATGTTTCATAACTGAAAAAGTATGTTTCGGCATGTAACGTACAAAAAAATAAGGCGAATTTGTGTCTATGTTACAAAAATATCGTAACTTTGTCGCCAGATATCAACTAACTAAATGTAAAAAGGCCATGAAGTATCGATTCATCGGTTGTCTGTTGTTAGCTTGTTTATGTGTATTATCACAACGTCTGACTGGACAGGTCATTCGACTGTACACCACACAACACGGACTCAAAACCAACAACTGCAATAGTGTGGATCTCGACTCGCGCGGATTTGTCTGGGTGTCGGGCACCAACTCTTTGGGACTGTTTGATGGCACAAAGTTTCAGTATCTGCCCACCACCACTGAGGATGGCAGGCAGTTGTTTCAAATGTCACATGGTGTGAGTGAAGCTGGTGACAGCAAGTTCTGGGTTTATACCACCCACGGCCTCTTCTTGCTCGATGCACGTTCCATGCATTTTGAACATATTTTCTTGAGCGTGGAGGAAGACAGCATTTATGGATTCTCGAGCAATAACGTCATTGACTATCCCATCAAAGATTACAAACTTGTGACAACGGATGGCTTTGACTCCTATTTGCTGAACACGAAGACCTTGAAGGTGGATCAGGCAATGTCAGAAAAACTCAACAAAGCACTGATGGAATCCTTCATCGACCATCCTGTCATTGACAAGCATCAGCGGCTTTGGGCGGTAGGGCGTAACATCAAATTGGTGTGTATCAATCTGAAAAATTTCCAGCCCCATGCCCTCAATTATTCGCCAAAGGCTGCTGCCATTATGGAGAACAGTACCATCACCCGCCTTCTGGAAACAGAAGAGGGTATGCTCATCGGCACCAATCATGGCCTGCTTATTTATAATGATAAGGAGAACCTTGTGCATGAATCGGATGCTGACACAGGGGATTTGTTTATACGTTCCATTCTTCGCACCCATGATAATCGTATCCTTGTGGGTACAGATGGACGGGGCATTTGGGAATATAAAAAGACAGGTGAAGTCTATTCCATCGATGCTCTTTATGACAAAACTTCTGATTTCACCATTGCTTTTGGTAAGGTGATGGACATGAAAGAGGATAAAAAGGGTAACATCATCGCCGCTTTCCTGCAAAAAGGTCTGGTGGTCATCCCTCCTCAGAATGACTACTTCCACTATCACGCCATTTCGCCACAGGACAATCGGACGAACGCCACCTGCATCACTTCAATGACCATTGATGCACAAGAAAACTATTGGGTGGCGACGGATGGATGTGGTGTGTTCACTACAGATGGCATGAAATTGGCTACAGCGCACCCTGTCAACAATGGTCTGAACTCCCTATTAGTGCAAGACATCAAGATAGACCAACACGGAACAGTGTGGGTGGGAACCTACGGAGGAGGTGTGCAATGGTTAGAGAACGGCAAATGGACGAATCGAGGCCTCGAAGACATCAGCCAGGAACTCGTGATGACCATGTGTTACAATGCAGAGGAAGATAAAATGCTCATTGGCACCAACGGCCACGGCATTATTTGTGTCAATGTGAAGGACAAGACCTTCAATCGATTGACTTTTCCCTTCTCCTACAACCAATGGGTGAGCAGCCTGCTGCAAGATTCTCATGGCACGTTGTGGGTGGGCTCCAGCACAGGTGTCTTTTCTTATAATGCCAATACGGGCAGGCATGAAGACATCACCTTGAATGGCAATCGAATCAGCAATTCGCATGCCATCCAGCAAGATGGTGACCATATCCTCATCGCCAGTGAGGACGGACTCATTATATATAATATAAAGACAAGGGAGCAGGAACTGATAGCGAAGGAGCAGGGACTTTCGTGTCCAGACATCAACACCATCACTACGACAGACGCGCACATTTGGTTGGCTACCCGCATCAACATTGCATCCATCGACAAGAAGACCCGTGAGGTGCGCAATTACTCATCCTTCAGCGGTTATGAGGTAGGAGAGTTCCATCGCAATTCTTTCGTGAAACCCGGACATGGTTACATCCTCTTTGGGGGCGACAATGGTATCATTTGCTTCACCCCTAAACTTATTGCCAACCGTCCTACGAAATTGGAACCTGTCTATTTCACCAGTTTCACCACCCCTCTGAATACAGAGAAGATGGATGCCAGCATCTTTTATGCCAAAGACATCTGGCTGAAACATGACAATGCAACATTCAGCATCGAGTTCGCATCTGTCGAATTGGGTGACCCAGAACGTATCCATTACGAATATATCTTGGAAGGACTCGAAAACCAGTGGCACACGGATGTAACCCTCCCCAATGCTCATTTCTCGTCCCTGCCTCCAGGCAACTATACATTCAGAGTACGTGCCTATCTGGAAGACCTGCCGACGGAATGTACGGAGAATGCCATCATTATCCATGTAGCTGCCCCTTGGTATGCCACCGTCTGGGCATTCCTCATCTATGCACTCATTGCATTGGCCATCGCTTTCTTCATCTATCACCAAATTAGGATGCGCAAGCAGCAAAAGGAGCAATTGAGGCGAACAGATGAACAAAACAAGATGAAGGAAGAGAAACTGAATCTCTTCACCTCCATCACACACGAACTGCGCTCTCCGTTGACGATGATAGAATCACCCTTAAAGCAACTGATGACGGAGGATGATGACCCAGACCACCAGGAACTGTATGGCGTGATGCAGCATAACTGTGATCGTCTGTTGGGAATCGTGAAGCAGATTACTGATATCAGGAAGATTGACTCTGGGCAGATGGTGCTGCACTTGGAGGAGCACGACTATGTGGAGTATGCCAATGAGGTATTCGAGCAGTTCCAAGGTGTCGCTAAGGTCAAGGACATCACCTTCGACATTGAGCATAGTGAGGAGGAACTTCCGATGATGATGGACACCACGCACTTTGAGAAAATAATTACCAATCTCCTGAGTAACGCTTTCAAGTTCACACCTCAAGGTGGTAAGGTGATAGCCAAGAGCGGATTGGAGGACAATAAGGTAGTTCTTCGTTTCTACAACAGTGGCCCACAATTCTCAGAAGAAGATTTGAAACATCTTTGGGAACGCTTCTATCAAGGTAGTGCAGGAGTTGATGCCAACGGTTCTGGCATCGGCTTGAATCTGGTGCAGAATTTGGTGGAACTTCATCATGGTTCTATTGAGGCGAAGAATGTGGAGCCTGTGGGAGTGGAGTTTGTGGTGCGCTTCCCTTATTTCAACGGCCTTCAAACCAATACCAGCCACACTCGTGCCACCCTATTGGTCGTGGATGATGATTTGGAACTCTCGAACTTCATGAGCGACCAATTGAAGAAGGATTACAACATCTTGACAGCCTATTCAGGAAATAGTGCCTGGAAGAAGGTCTTGAGCCAACGTCCTGATGTGGTGATTACCGACTACCGTATGCCAGATGGCAACGGTATGGAGTTGTGTCTGCAAATCAAATCCAACCCTGAAACGGAGAACATCCCTGTGATTCTGCTAACGGGCGAAGGTGATGAATCTTTGCAACTGCAGAGTCTTAAGGTGCAGGTGGATCACTATTTGGAAAAGCCAGTCAATATGGTTATCTTGCGTTCTGCCATCAGTCAGGTGCTGCGAGTGCGGGAAGCCATGCGCAACAAAGTGAATCGTGACAAGACAGTGAACGACATCCCCAAACCAGTGCTTGAAAATGCACAGGAAAAGTTTTTCGATCGTGTGAATGACATTGTCAAGAAGCATTTGGACGAATCGGACTTCTCCGTGCAGCAACTCAGTGAGGAGGTGGGTATCAGTCGCGTTCACTTGAATCGCAAGATGAAAATGCGTTATGGTGTGTCGCCTAACATATTCATTCGCTCTTTCCGTCTGAAGCAAGCCGCATATTTGTTGGCATACAATAAGGTGAATGTGAGCGAGGTGGCCTATGCCGTCGGCTTTTCCAGCCATTCGTACTTCACGACAGCTTTCCGCGAACAGTTTGGCATGTCACCTAAGGAGTTCATTGCTTTCTATTCAGAAGAGGAAAATAGGGAAGCATTGCAAAAGTTGTTGGAATAGAGTCAAGACAAAACTCTTGAATCATAACTTATAGTTCCTAATTTATCACTATCTTTGCAGTCGATTTGCAAAAGAGTTATATAATATGTATAAGGTTCTCAAGACAATCAGCGACACGCTCAGTGGTAAGGCGAGTATATTTGTAATCCTTACAGCAGTGGTCACTTTTTTCTTCCCCATGCTTTTTGAATGGGTGAAAGGAAACACACAGACGGTCATTCTTGGCATCATCATGTTGACGATGGGTTTGACTCTGACTCCCGATGATTTCAAATTGTTGGCAAAGCGTCCTTTGGACATCCTTATCGGTGCAGCCGCTCAATTTACCATCATGCCGTTGGTGGCATTCAGCCTTTCGTGGTTGTTCAGCCAAGTGCCAGCTTTCGCGCCCTACAGCACAGCAATGGCGATAGGTATCATTCTGGTGGGATGCTGTCCTGGTGGTGTATCGAGCAATATCATGTCGTTCCTCTGTAAGGGCGATGTAGCATATTCTGTGGGTATGACCTGTGCCTCGACTTTACTGGCTCCTGTGCTGACCCCCTTATTGGTACTCTGGCTTGCAGGGGAACGGGTGGATGTGGATGCTTGGGGCATGTTCCAACAAATCCTCATCGTCACCATCATCCCCATAGCCATCGGCTTCTTCCTGAATGTCTGGTTAGGACATAAGGGAGTGTTCCAGAAGATACAAGGATGTATGCCTGGTGTGTCAGTGGCCAGTCTGGCATGTATTGTCGGTGGTGTCATCACGACAGTGCACGACCCCTTGGTGGAGAACGGACTGGTGCTTTTCCTGCTCACCTTCTGCATGGTTTTCTGCCACAACACGATTGGCTATGTACTTGGTTATACCGTGGGTAAGATGTGCCAGTTCTCCGTAGCGAAGAAGCGTACCCTTTCCATTGAAGTGGGTATGCAGAATGCTGGTCTGGGCACTAACCTCGCCATGACTTTCTTCGTGGCTTCCAACCCTATGGCTGTGGTTCCTTGTGCCATTTCCTGTGCTTGGCACAGTATTAGTGGTACGATTTTGGCGAATATCTTCGCAGGTAGAGACGCTAATGTTAACGCTAACCCTAACGATAACTGCGAGGCAGCCATCAAGTCTAACCCCTCAACTAAATAAGATTTCATGGTACTGAATTACATTTGGATTGCATTCTTCTTGTTGGCTGCCGTGTGCGCCATCATTCAATGTTTCATCGGCAATACGGGCGTGTTTGCTGACATCGTGGGTTCCACCTTCGAGAATGCCAAAACCGCCTTCGAGATATCTATAGGTCTGACTGGTGTCCTTTCTCTTTGGATGGGCATTATGAAGATTGGAGAGAAAGGAGGAGCCGTCAATGCGCTTTCACGTGTGCTCAGCCCGCTTTTCACTCGTCTGTTCCCTGGCATTCCCAAAGGACATCCAGCCACGGGACACATCTTCATGAATATTGCTGCCAACATGCTTGGACTTGACAACGCCGCCACTCCCCTTGGGCTCAAGGCGATGGAGAGTATGCAGGAACTGAACAAGGCGCGAAATGAAGAATTGGGCAAGAAGAATGGTTGGTCGGAAGAAAAGGTGGCAAAACTCAATGAAACGGCCTCCAATCCAATGATTATGTTTCTGGTGCTGAACACTTCGGGACTTACTATCATCCCCGTCAGCATTATGGTCTATCGTGCCCAACTGGGCGCTGCTCAGCCTACAGACGTGTTTGTGCCAATTCTCTTAGCCACCTTTGTTGCCACGTTGATGGGTATCGTCATCGTGAGCATTTATCAGCGCATCAACCTCTTCCAACCAGTATTGATAGGCACTCTGGGTGGTATGTGCTTCTTGGTAGCAGGTATGATTTGGGGATTCTCGCAGATGGAGAAGGAGACGATGGATTGGGTCAGCACGCTGGTGGCCAATGTGATTCTCTTTGGCATTATGCTGGCTTTCATCATAGCAGGTATGGTGAAGAAGGTGAATGTATATGACGCTTTCATCGAAGGAGCCAAAGACGGTTTCACTACGGCGGTTCGCGTCATTCCTTATTTGGTTGCTATCCTTGTTGCCATCGGCATCTTCAGAGCCAGCGGAGGTATGGACATCCTCATTGGAGGCATCAATTGGCTTGTGGAACTCTGTGGTGGCAACACGGATTTTGTGGCAGCCTTGCCTACAGCCTTGATGAAACCTCTCTCAGGTTCAGGAGCACGTGGTATGATGGTGGACACGATGACCACATACGGAGCTGACTCTTTTGCAGGCCGACTCGCTTGCATCTTCCAAGGTTCCACAGATACGACTTTCTACATCCTTGCCGTTTATTTCGGCTCTGTAGGCATTCGTTATACACGCCACGCTGTGACCTGTGGACTTTTGGCTGACTTGGCTGGTATTCTTGCAGCCATCGCCATTGCTTATTTCTTCTTTGCATAGCACTTAACGACAATCAACCAAGATGTATGACGTGAACAGGGTGAGGGAAGACTTCCCTATTCTTGCCCGACAGATATATGGACGGCCTCTGGTCTATTTGGACAATGGGGCGACAACTCAAAAGCCCCGTCAAGTGGTCGAGGCTATGGTGGACGAGTATTACAATGTGAATGCAAACGTTCATCGTGGAGTGCATTTTCTCTCACAGCAAGCGACGGACTTGCATGAAGCAAGCCGTGAAACGGTGAGACATTTTATCAATGCACGAAGTACAGCAGAGATTTTGTTCACACGAGGTACGACGGAAAGCATCAACCTGTTGGCATTCTCGTTCGGCGAGGCGATGGTGAAGGCTGGTGACGAGGTGGTGGTCAGCGCGATGGAGCATCATTCCAACATCGTCCCTTGGCAAATGATGTGTGAAAGGAAAGGGGCACAACTACGTGTGATTCCTATGACAGATGATGGAGAATTACAGTTGGAAGCGTTGGATGATTTGCTGACAGAACGGACACGTATCGTCTGTTGTACTCAGGTCAGCAATGTCTTAGGCACAGTGAATCTTGTCAAAGAGGTCGTGAGAATCGCCCATGAGAGAGGAATCCCAGTCTTGGTGGATGGTGCTCAGTCAGTTCCTCACATGTCTGTGGATGTGCAGGACATGGATTGTGATTTCTTCGCCTTCTCTGGTCACAAGGTGTATGGTCCTACTGGTGTGGGTGTGCTTTATGGCAAGGAGGCGTGGCTGGACAAATTGCCACCTTATCAAGGTGGTGGGGAAATGATAAAGAATGTGTCGTTTGAGAAGACCACCTACAATGAATTGCCCTATAAGTTCGAAGCAGGTACCCCCGATTATGTGGCCACCCATGCTTTGGCCAAGGCACTGGATTATGTGAGTGGTTTAGGTATGCAAGCAATAGAAGCACATGAACAAGAACTGACACGCTATGCATTAGAGAAGTTGCAGGGGATTGAAGGAATGCGTATCTTTGGTGCAGCCAAGCAGCGAGACGCGGTCATCAGTTTCCAAGTGGGCAATATTCATCATTTGGATATGGGTACGTTGCTTGATAGATTGGGCATAGCCGTGCGAACAGGTCACCATTGTGCAGAGCCGTTGATGCGACGCTTAGGGATTGAAGGAACGGTGAGGACTTCGTTCGGACTCTACAACACGAAGGCCGAAGTGGATGCTCTTGTTGATGGAATAGAAAGAGTAAGGAGGATGTTTTAATATCCATAGAGGTACTTATGTTCTAAATACTCAAAGACTACGAGCTTTCTTGCCTGACACACTTCTAATTATAAGAAATGAGTGAAGAAATTTGGTATTTCCCTCACTTAATCGTATCTTTGTCCCCAAAATGAGAAAAGTATGAAGATTCTGATTTTGAATGGACCTAACTTGAACTTGTTGGGCAAACGTGAGCCAGGCATTTATGGAAGTCGTGGTTTCGAGGAATACTTTGAGGAACTGAAAGGGATGTTCCCAGATGTGGAACTGTCGTATTACCAGTCAAACGTGGAAGGTGAACTCATCAACAAGATTCATGAGGTAGGCTTCACTTGGGATGGCATTGTGCTGAACGCTGGAGCATATACACATACGAGCATTGCCTTGCAGGATGCCATTCGTGGAGTAAAGACTCCTGTGGTCGAGGTGCATATCTCAAATGTGCACCAACGTGAAGACTTCCGTCATCAGTCCATGATCAGTTGTGCGTGTTTGGGGGTGATTTGTGGTTTTGGACTGGATAGTTACCGGCTGGGAGTGGAAGCGTTGAAGAACTATGACAGAAAGTGAAAAGATAGACGATTACATCCTTGAACACATTGACAAGGAAAGTGATTATATGCATCGTTTGTGGCGTGCAACTCAATTGCATCTGCTATATGGGCGGATGGCGAGTGGCCATTTACAGGGAAGACTCTTGAAGATGCTGGTGGGGATGGTGAAGCCGAAATTGGTGTTGGAGATTGGCACATACAGCGGTTATTCGGGTTTGTGCATCGCTGAGGGATTGGAAGAGGGGGCACATCTGCATACGGTAGAGATTAACGATGAGCAGGAAGATTTCACGTTGCCTTGGTTTCAGAACTCGCCCTACAAAGACAGAATCACCATGCACATCGGCGATGCATTGGAAGTGGTTCCGAAGTTGGGGCTGATGTTCGACTTGGCGTTCATTGATGGGGACAAACGTAAATATGTAGCGTATTATGAGATGGTGATGTCACATCTGACCGAAGGAGGTTACATCTTGGCAGACAACACGTTGTGGGACGGTCATGTGGTGGAAGAGGAGGCAAGGGACGCACAGACCGAAGGTATCCGTTCCTTCAACGATTGGGTGGCGAAAGATAATAGGGTAGAGAAGGTGATTTTGCCTTTGAGGGATGGATTGAGTATGATTAGAAAAATAAAATAATGTACCCTTTGACGATGTACAAATTACAATTGATTGAGTCATCTTTGTGATGGGACAATTTGTGAATGGTCAAATGACAGAATTGAAAATAAAATGTACATTGTAAATGGTTAAATTGAAAATATACAGATGGAAACAACAAGACAAAATAAGATTGCACGCTTGATTCAAAAGGATTTGGCGGGTATATTCCAGGCACAGACGAGACAGACGAGAAATCTGTTGGTGAGCGTGAGTGTAGTGAGGGTGAGTCCTGACTTGAGCGTGGCGAAAGCCTACTTGAGTATCTTCCCATCGGAGAAGGCACAGGAGGTGTTGCAGAACATCAATGACCATGCGGGGGAGGTCCGTTATGAACTGGGAAAATTAGAACGTCACCAGTTGCGCATCATTCCAGAACTGAAGTTCTTCTTGGATGACTCTCTGGATTATGTGGACAACATAGACAAGTTGCTGAAAGGATGAACGTCTCTTTCTACATAGCCAAGCGTTACCTGCTGTCCAAGAAGTCACATCATGCCATTAACATCATCTCAGGTGTGTCTGTTTGTGGTGTGGCGATAGCGACAGCCGCCTTGGTGTGCATTTTGTCGGTGTTCAACGGATTTCAGGACATGGTGGCAGGACTTTTCACCTCCTTTGACCCTCAACTGAAGGTGGTGCCGGCAGTGGGAAAGTTCATGCAGGCCGATGCAAAGGAACTGAAGGCGCTGGAGAAAGAGGCTGATGTGGCGATCTGCACGGAGACGTTGGAAGACCAGGCATTGCTGATGATCAACAATCGTCAGGTGATGGCAACCGTGAAGGGTGTGGAGGATAGCTTTGAAGAACTGACGGGCATTGACCGCATTCTGATTGGCGACGGCGTGTTTGAATTGCACGCAGATGTGATTGACTATGGCATCTTGGGTGCCAATCTGTTGATGCAGCTGGGCTTGCCTGCAGACTTTGATGACCCCATACAGGTGTATGCCCCTCGAAAGGGAGAGCGGATTGACTTGAATGACCCGCGCGAGAGTCTGAATCAGGAGGAGCTCTACTCGCCCAAGGTGGGTTTCATGGTGAAGCAGAACAAATACGACTCGCAGTATGTCATCACAAACATAGCCTTTGCCCGTCGTCTCTTCGAGCGTGAGGGCGAGGTGTCGGCCTTGGAGTTGAAATTGCGTGAAGGAGCCAGTCCTGACAAGGTGAAGGCGCATCTGCGTCAACTCCTGGGAGAGAAATATGTGGTGAAAGACCGTTATGAACAGCAGGAGGACACCTTCAAGATCATGCAGATAGAAAAACTCATCTCCTACATCTTCCTGACCTTCATCCTGATGATTGCCTGCTTCAACATCATTGGTTCGCTCTCGATGCTGATCATCGACAAGAAGCAGGATGCCATCACCCTGCGCAACATGGGTGCCAATGAACATCAGATCAGTGGCATCTTCATGATGGAAGGCAGGATGATCTGCCTGCTGGGGGCTGTGATCGGTATCACCGTCGGACTCCTGTTCTGTTGGTTGCAGCAGGAGTTCGGACTGGTGCGTTTTGGCAGCAGCGAGGGAAGCTACATCATCGATGCCTACCCTGTGAGCGTGCGTGTCTGGGATATCGTGCTGGTGTTCATGACCGTGGTGGCAGTGGGATTCCTCTCCGTGTGGTATCCTGTGCGCCATCTGAGCAAGAAATATACGAAAGTGAACTATAATCATTGAAAGATAACTCAATAAAAATATGAAAAAGAGCATTTATTCATTATCAGCCTTGGCAGTAGTGCTGCTGACAGGCTGCGGAAAACAGAAAGCATTTGTGTCTGACAATTTTAGCGTGTCTCCCACACCGCTGGAGTATGTGGCTGGCGAGGTTCCTGCCACCATCAGCATCAACGTGCCTGCCAAGGCCATGAACAAGAAGGCCATCGTGGAATGCACGCCTGTCCTGAAATGGGACGGTGGCGTGTCTGCCGGCGAACCATACACCCTGCAGGGTGAGAAGGTGGAGGCCAACCACACCATCATCTCCTACAAGAACGGCGGCCATGCCACGATGCGCTTTTCCATCCCCTTCGAGGACGGCATGGAGAAGAGCGACCTCATGATGCAGTTTCATGCCAAGATGGGCAAGAAACTGATCAAGATGCCTACCATCAAGATTGGCTATGGCACTCAGTGTACGGCTGCGCTCATCACAAAGACCGCCAGGACGGCCAACTTCGGTGTGGCTCCCGACAACTTCCAGCGCGTCATCAACCAGAAGCAGGAGGCTGCCGTCAAGTTCCTCATCGGCCAGGCCAACCTGCGCGGCAGTGAACTGAACAGTCAGACGGTGCAGGAATTCATCACCACGCTCAGGAACATCAAGAGCGACGAGGAGAGTCTGGTGCTGAACAATATCGAAGTCAGCGCATACGCCTCTCCCGACGGTGCCTACACCATCAATGAGCGTCTGGCGGCAAAACGCGGTGAGGTGTCGGAAGACTACGTCAACCAGCAACTCAGGAAGAACGACCTCGCCACCTATGTGGACACGAAATACACGGCCGAGGACTGGGAGGGCTTCCAGGCATTGGTGAGCGCCTCCAACCTGCAAGACAAGGAAATCATCCTGCGCGTCCTCTCCATGTACCAGGACCCCGAACAGCGCGAACGTGAAATCCGCAACGTGGCCTTGGTCTATAAAGAACTCGCCGATGCCGTGCTACCCGAGCTGCGCCGTGCACGCATGGTCATCAACTACGACGTCATCGGCCGCAGCGACGAGGCTATCATGCAGTTGGCCGGCACCGATGCCTCCCAACTCAGCATCGAGGAACTGATTTATGCAGCCAACACCCTCGCCACCAGTGACGCACAGAAAGAGACCATCCTGAAGAAGGTCGTGTCCCTCTTCCCCCGTGACTACCGTGCCTACAACAACCTTGGCGAACTGGCCATGCGTCGTGGAGACAACGAAGGTGCACAGGTCTATTTGCGTCAGGCACTCGGCATCAAGGCCGACGCCCCCGAACCCAACGTCAACCTGGGAATGCTGGCTATCCAGAGCGGGAACTTCAAAGACGCCGAACTGTTCATCTCCAAGGGAGTCAATGCCAACAACTTCGACGAGGCCACCGGACACCTCTACGTGGCACAGGGCCGTTACCCCCAGGCGGCAGCCAAGTTTGCCAAGTCCGCCAACAACAGCGCAGCCCTTGCCAACATCCTTTCGCAGGACTATGCCGATGCCCTTAAGACCCTCGGCAACATCCAGAACCCCGACGCTATGACCTACTACCTGCGTGCCATCCTCGCTGCACGCATGGAGGACAGGTCGGAAGTGAAAGACAACCTCGCCAAGGCCATCGCCCTCGACGACGCCCTCGCCAGACGTGCCGCCAACGATGCCGAATTCTCCGACTACGACAAGTGATGGGGTATAGTTTTGAGTTTAGGGTTTAGAGTTTATTGGTTATTGAGGGTTAAGGTTATGGTTAGGGTTAAGGTTACGATGATATGTATGGCAGCAATGGCACTTCTCGTGTCCTGCGGTCTCGATGGCAACTCCTTCCGCATCAAGGGGCGGTTCCGCGACATGCAGGCTGGCGAACTCTACATCTACAACCTCAACGGCGACCATGCCCGTCTCGACACCATCAACATCCAGGAGGGGAAGTTCCGCTACAGGGGAGAAACCGACGAAGTCACCCCCTACATCCTCGTCTTTCCCAATGGCGTCGAACAGGTCGTCTTTGCAGGACCGGGAGAAGACCTTGAATACGAAGCCACCGCCAACGACCTCAAGAACTACGTGGTGAGCGGCAGTGAGGAAAACCACCTCATGAACAAGTTCCGCGAGGAAACCTATACGCTGAACCCCTCCCTGACGACCAACACGGCACGCATCTACATCAAGGACAACCCCGCCTCCCCCGTCGCCATCTACCTCTTCGACCACTACTTCGCGCAGAGCGAGGAAGTCAGCGACACGGAACTGCGCGAACTGCTGAAGGTGCTCCGTCCCCGACATCCCCATCACCACTACCTGCTCGACATCGAAAGCAGGCTCAAGACCACCGCCAGACGAGAGACGGGAAAGACACTGCCCGACGTCACCCTGACCACAAAAGACGGAAAAAGCCTCAGACTGTGGGCATCCCCAAAAGACTACATCCTCATCGCCTTCTGGGCAACATGGATGCCCGACGGATCCGATTTCCTCTGGCGACTCAAGAACACCCTGCGCGACTATCGTGACAACGGACAACTGCGCCTCGTGGCCGTCTCCCTCGACGTGGAACGCTACCGATGGGAAGACATGATCCGCCCCGACACCGCCTCCACCTATATCACCCACTGTTGCGACGGTCTAGGATTCGAGTCCAAAGCCATCAAGACATTAGGCATCGACGCCATTCCATACTACATCCTGACAGACAAGACACGCAAGGTGCTCGACAGCGGCGAGGACGTGGACCAACTGACCACCATGCTGCAAAAGAACATACATTAAGCAGACACAGATGGTTTCAAAAATTCATAGCGCAGCATTGCAGGGACTGGAAGCCCTGACCGTCACCGTCGAAGTCGACAACTTCGACGGAGGACAAAACCAGAAGTTCACCATCGTCGGACTGCCCGACAGTGCCGTGAAGGAAAGCCAGGAACGTGTGCAGTCAGCCCTCCGCGTCAATGGCTATAAAATGCCCAACAAGTCAGTCGTGGTCAATCTCGCCCCAGCCGATGTGCGCAAGGAAGGGTCAGGATTCGACCTTCCCATGGCAATCTGCGTGATGCTTTCCTACGGCTTCCTCGAAATCAAACAACCAGAACGATTCATGTTCGTGGGAGAATTGGGACTTGATGGCTCCATCCTCCCCGTCAAGGGAGTCCTGCCCATCTCCATCAAGGCACGTGAATTGGGGTATGAAGCCCTTTTTGTTCCTGCTGAGAACGCTCGCGAGGCGGCTGTGGTGAACAAACTGAAAATCTATGGAGTGAGTCATTTGAACAACATCGTGGATTTCTTTGCAGGAACCAGCGACATTACCCCCACCATTGTTAATACACGTGAGGAATTCTACTCCCAACTCTTTTCCTATTCATTCGACTTTGACGAGGTGAAGGGCCAAGCCAACGTGAAACGTGCCTTCGAAGTGGCTGCAGCCGGTGGCCACAACATCATTCTTGTGGGCAGTCCAGGGTGCGGCAAATCTATGATGGCGAAGCGTCTGCCCTCCATCCTTCCTCCGCTTACCCTCAGTGAAAGTCTTGAAACCACTCAGATTCACTCCATCGCCGGCATACTGAAGAAAGACAGTTCACTCATCAGTCAACGTCCTTTCCGTGCTCCTCATCATACCGTATCCGACGTGGCATTGGTTGGTGGTGGCAACATCTTTATGCCTGGCGAAATCTGTTTGGCACACAATGGGGTGCTCTTTCTGGACGAACTGCCAGAATTTAACCGTTCTGTCCTTGAAACCCTTCGTCAGCCCCTTGAAGACCGTATCATCACCATCTCTCGGGCACGTTACAACTTCACCCTTCCCTGTTCCTTCATGTTGGTGGCATCCATGAATCCCTGTCCTTGTGGCTATCACCACCATCCGACTCGCAAGTGTGTCTGCACGCCAGCACAGATACAACGATATATGAATAAGATTTCGGGTCCACTCATGGATCGCATCGACATTCAGGTGGAAGTGGAGAGTGTACCTTTCGAGGACATCGCCAAAGCCCCCAAGGGAGAATCTTCAGCCACCATCCGTGAGCGGGTGCTCAAGGCCCGTCAGATACAGAATGAACGCTACAAAGGCATCAAGGGCGTTCATTGCAATGCCCAGATGACCACCTCCCTGCTTCAGAAATATGCGCAACTCAATGACGATGCGCTCAACCTCCTGCGCACAGCCATGAAGAAGTTCAACCTCTCTGCCCGTGCCTATGACCGCATCCTCAAGGTCTCACGTACCATTGCTGACCTGGAGGGGGTGGAGAATGTCCAGAGTCCCCACATTGCCGAGGCTATAGGTTATCGTAATCTCGACAGAGATAATTGGGTGGAATAAAGGGAGATAAAATGACGTGCGGTGTCGCTAAAGAAGGTGGAGTAACCGCTTACTTTGATGGGTCTGATGGAGTCGTGTACAAGAACATCATTTTATCACCACTTGTGTCCTTGAACTTCCCATTCTCATCCTTGATGCCATAAGAAACCACATAATAGCTGTCATAGTTGAGGTTGCTGAATGTGAACGGCACTTTCTCTTCTCCCAGACTGTTTGTAGAGAGATGAATCCGCTGATATTCCTGAGGATTTGTGAACAAGGAGTCATACCTCAAGGTGAAATCCTGCATGTCAATCGTCCCCAGCATTACATATATGTCTTTCGAGAACACCTTGTCGTCAAAGTTCTGGGCTATGAAGGTACCTTGGATGCTGTTGTCAGCAAGAATGTTGTCATCCTTATCCGCTATATTATTCAGTATGTAATCAAAGGTCTGTCCCCTCGTGATGATGCTGAATTGCGTGATGGGTTCATCGCTCAGTGGAGAGATGATGTAATAGGTTTGCAGACCGACGTCACTTGGTGCATACGATAACGTAATGGTGCCCTCCCCCTTTTGTTTGGGAGTCCACGTCTCGCCCACCAGTTTCTTATATCCCGACACCTCATTCTTCTTGGCAAGATAAACAGGCACAGAATGACTGATGTTGTTTCCGAAAAGACTTACAGTCACCTTGAATGCCTCGTCTGGCGACACGATCGTTTTATCATAGCTGATGCGTTTGAGTCTGATCGGATCCTTGAACGCCTCCTTCAGTTGGGCTTCCTTGCCAGAGATGGTGATGGTCAATGCAAAATCATCAGCCAGCTTCATGTCTTTCCAGACCTTCTCCCCAGTGGCTTTGCAAATGGGCTTCAACAGATAAACGCCATCGGCAAGATCCTTCGTTATCTGTATCTTGTCATCCATCTTGTATGAATTGCCATACGTCAGGGAGACTCCCTCATAAAGAGGATAAGTCTTGATTCTTTGCTTGTTTGTGTTGTAAAGAGCAACGCCGATGTCATAAATGCGATTCTCCTGTGGCAGTGCATTGTTCTGGAAGTACACCAGGAACTTGACGTTGTCAGGGAAATCCACCCCAGCCGAAGGGCGAGAGATGACCGATTCCATCCCATCCAAGACAAAGTCCTCCAACATCAACGCATCAGCTGATGTCGCCCCAGACATAGGGTCATCATCATCCTTGCTGCATGACACAAAGGCACTCGAAAAAGCCACCAAAGCCAGTAAAGGTAAAAAGAATTTAAGTTTCATCATTATGTTTGTTATTGGGTTAGTAGTTGCAAAGGTAATAATAATTGAAAACACTACAAAATAAATCTCATAATATTGTGTATTTAAATTGCCGACGGCAATCCATCCTTTTGCCGACGGCTCTCTTTTTTTGTGGCGTTTTTTGTATGAAATGAAAAAGAGCCAGAAAATGTTTGGAGGATAAAGAAAAAAGTCCTTAATTTGCAAACGGTAATCAAAGATGCAACTGTATGAGCACCAAGACCATGACAAAGATGATAGCCGAGTACTTCAAGACACAACCCGTCCTGAAGGCATGGCAAACGTCATTAACCCTGAGCGTAATAATTTACCAATTTACCAATTTACCATTTGGAAAATTCATTTTTACAACGGGCAAGGCGGATGAAATGGGCACGGAAACTTTACCTTATATATTATATTTATAATATATAAGGTAACCATATTTGAGGGTTACGCTGCAAAACATACAAATCACTTAATGGTAAATTGGTAAATTGGTAAATTGGTAAAATGGTAAATTATGTGATAGATAATATTTTCTACATTTTTCATGATTTTTGATTGATTCTCCTACTTCTATTCGCATGTCTCAGAAAAGATGTCGTACCTTTATCCTGTAATGATAGAAAGACTATTGGTTATTGGTTATAGAAGCCGACCTTAACCATAACCTTAACGACTCGCCCCTAAACTCTAAACACTAAACCATCAAAAACACACCCCGACGGACGGCTGAGGACGATACGCCGTATCGTGAGCCACGAAACGCCGTATCAAGGGCCACGAAACGCCGTATCGTTTCCTGAAGGGTAAGGAAGGGAATGGAAGGGGAGTCCAAGGGAATAGAAATGACGAGAAAAAGGAGAAGCCTCCACTTCCGTGCCTTTGCTGTATAACCAGGCTAATGACCGATTGGGGATAAACATTTTGTCACCCTCATTGTGTCACTTTGTCACCTCTTGTCATATGTTGGCAAGGCTGGCATCGTCTTTGTTGAATGTTTTCGGTGGAATGGAAATTCTATACATTATTAAATAATAAACTCAAAAACAAGAAGGACTATGAACATTCAACCATTGGCAGACAGGGTGCTGGTGCTCCCTAAGCCTGCGGAAGAGAAGACGGTGGGCGGAATCATCATCCCAGAC
>CADCQH010000101.1 GCA_902803605.1 uncultured Bacteroidales bacterium
CGCCACGTCGGACAGTGCGCTGAGTTTCTATTCGTCGGGTCTGGAGAAGACGGACATGCTGAGCTACAAGGTGCTCATGGCGACGTTCGCCGACCCTATCATCATCTTGTTCTTGGGTGGATTCGTGCTGGCCATCGCCACGACGAAGAGTGGTCTGGACGTGGTCATGGCGCGTTATCTGCTGAAGCCGTTCGGCAAGCGGAGCGAGGTGGTGCTCCTGGGCTTCATCCTCATCACGGGTCTCTTCTCGATGTTCATCAGCAACACGGCGACGGCGGCGATGATGCTCACGTTCCTGGCTCCTGTGTTCAAGGCGCTGCCTGCTGACGGCAAGGGGCGTGTGGCGCTGACGCTCGCCATTCCATTGGGTGCCAACATCGGCGGTATCGGCACGCCCATCGGCACGCCTCCCAACATGATTGCGCTGAAGTATCTGAACGACCCTGAGGGCATGAACCTGAACATCGGCTTCGGCGAGTGGATGATGTATATGGTGCCGATGACGCTCATCCTGCTCATCATCGGCTGGTGGCTGCTGCTGAAACTCTTCCCCTTCAAGCAGAAGACCATCGAACTGAACATCGAGGGCAAAATTCAGCACAACTGGCGCACGACGGTGGTGATTGTGACTTTCATCGTGACGATTCTCTTCTGGCTCCTCGATAAGGTGACGGGTGTGAACGCCAACACGGTGGCGATGATTCCGATTGCCGTGTTTGCTGCCACGGGTGTCATCACGGCCAAGGACTTGCAGGGCGTGAACTGGAGTGTGCTCTGGATGGTGGCAGGAGGTTTCGCGCTGGGTGTGGCGCTGAATGAGTCGGGACTGGCTGAGAATGCCATCCAGAGCATTCCGTTCGACCAGTGGTCGCCGCTCGTGATTCTCATCATCGCCATGCTGGTGTGCTACGCCATGTCGAACTTCATCAGCAACACAGCCACGACGGCGCTCCTCGTGCCCGTGCTCGCTGTGGTCTGCAAGGGTATGGGCGATAGGCTCGAAAGCATCGGCGGCGTGACCACCATGCTCATCGCCATCGCCATCACTGCCTCCGTGTCGATGTGTCTGCCTATCAGTACGCCTCCTAACGCCATTGCCCACTCGACGGGTCTGGTGAAGCAGAACGAGATGCTGAAGGTGGGTCTCGTCATCGGTGTGATAGGTATGGTGCTGGGTTATTTCACTTTAAGACTGATGTAAAAACAGAAATATGATCAGAAAGATATTAGTAGCGAATCGTGGGGAGATAGCCATCAGGGTGATGCGCAGTTGCTACGAGATGGGCATCCGTTCGGTGGCCGTCTATAGTACTGCCGACCGCCTCTCGCGCCATGTGCTCTTTGCCAACGAGGCGGAGTGCATCGGCGGGGCTGCCAGCAGCGACAGTTACCTGAACATAGACCACATCCTTGAGGCGGCACGGAAGCATAAGGTGGATGCCATCCACCCAGGCTATGGCTTCCTCTCGGAGAATGCGGAGTTTGCCCGCCGCTGCGAACAGGAGGGTTTCATCTTCATCGGTCCCCGTCCGGAGACGATGGAGGAGATGGGCGACAAGATCAGCGCCCGCCGCAAGATGATAGAGGCAGGCGTGCCCGTCGTGCCAGGCACGGAGGAGCCGTTGAAGTCGGCAGACGAAGCCGTGAAGGTGGCGAAGAAGATAGGTTTCCCCGTCATGCTGAAGGCATCGATGGGTGGCGGCGGCAAGGGTATGCGTCTCATCGAACGTGAAGAAGACGTGGTGGAGATGTACAATGCCGCCCGGAGCGAGGCGATGTCTGGTTTTGGTGACGACACCGTCTATATCGAGAAGTTTGTGGAGGAGCCCCACCACATCGAGTTCCAGATTCTGGGCGACAAGCATGGGAACGTGGTGCATCTCTTCGACCGCGAATGCTCTGTGCAGCGCCGTCATCAGAAGATTGTGGAGGAGAGCCCCAGTCCGTTCATCGACTATAACCTGCGCATGGAGATGGGTGCCAAGGCTGTGGCTGCCGCCCGTGCCGTAGGCTATGAAGGGGCTGGCACGATTGAGTTCCTCGTGGATAAATACCATAAGTTCTACTTCCTGGAGATGAACACGCGTCTGCAGGTGGAGCATCCCATCACGGAGGAGGTGGTGGGCATCGACCTGGTGAAGGAGCAGATTCTCATCGCCGACGGACAGCCTCTGCGCTATCGTCAGGAGGACATCCGTCAGCGCGGCCATGCCATCGAGTGCCGCATCTGCGCCGAGGACACTGAGCACAACTTCATGCCTTCGCCAGGTGTCATCCAGCAACTCACAGAGCCGCATGGCATCGGCACACGCATCGACTCGTATGTGTATGAGGGGTATGAGATTCCCGTGCACTACGACCCGATGATCGGCAAACTCATCGTGTGGGCAACCAGCCGAGAGTATGCCATCGAACGTATGCGCCGTGTGCTCTACGAATATAAGATTACGGGCTTGACGACCAACATCCGCTATCTGCGCCGCATCATCGACGTGCCAGACTTCAAGCAGGGCAACTACAACACCTACTTCATCGAGCGCAACCAAGACAGGCTCCGTCCGCGTCCTGGCTTCAAGAACGACTCGGAACCGATGGCGGTCATCGCAGCCTACATAGACTATCTGATGAATCTCGAAGAGAATAAACCCACCACGCCTACAGCGGAGAACACGGCAATCAGTCGCTGGAGGGCATTCGGATTGCAGAAAGGAGTATTGAGGGTATAATGGAAATACAAGTTGGAAATAAGACATTGGAGGTGACCCTGCTGAGCAAGGAGGGAAACCAAGTGAAGATAGACATCGACGGGAAGGTCTATGATGTGGATGTGGCAATGCTCCAGAATGGCACCTGTTCCCTAATCTATGACGGCAATTCGTACAATGCGGAACTCATCCGCGAGAGTGGGGAGAAGCACTACCGCGTGAACCTCAACTACTCCACCTACCAGATAGACATGCTCGACTCGCAGGCGAAGTACATGAAGATGAGACGTGGAGGCTCGCAGGAGTCCGTGCAGGCAGATGTCATCACGGCTCCCATGCCCTGTAAGATTGTCAATATCTACGTGAAGCCAGGTGATGCCCTCAAGGCGGGCGACACCGTGCTGACGATGGAGGCGATGAAGATGCAGTCGAACTACAAGGTCAATGCCGACTGCAAGGTGAAGGAAGTGTTAGTGAATGTGGGCGACAACGTCCGTGTGGAACAGGCGCTCATCAAATTAGAAATCAAGAGTTAAGAATAGATCATGAATAAATTGACTGCAAGAGAAAGAATAGAGACGCTGCTTGACCGCGGCACTTTCGTGGAGTTGGACAAGCATGTGGTGCATCGCTGCATGGACTTCGGTATGGAGAATAAGCGCATCGAAGGTGACGGCGTGATTTCAGGCTATGGAAAGATAGACGGACGCATCGTCTTTGTCTATGCCTTCGACTTTGCCGTGCTGGGTGGCTCACTCTCTGCCGCTAATGCCCAGAAGATTGCGAAGGTGCAGGATCTGGCCTTGAAGAACGGGGCACCCATCATCGGACTGAATGATTCGGGTGGGGCACGCATTCAGGAGGGTGTCGAATCCCTGACTGGCTTTGCGCATATATTCAAGAGGAATGTGATGGCTTCAGGTGTCATTCCGCAAATCAGTGCCATTCTTGGTCCTTGTGCTGGTGGTTCGTGCTACAGCCCGGCGTTGACGGACTTCATCCTGATGGTGAAGGAGCAGAGTCAGATGTTCGTGACGGGACCTAATGTGGTGAAGGCCGTGACCAACGAGGATGTGGACAAGGAAACCCTTGGCGGAGCAATGACCCATAACTCTGTGAGCGGCGTGAGCCACTTCATCTGCAACAGCGATGAAGAGACCCTCATGACCATCCGCGAACTCATCGGCTTCATCCCTTCGAACAACATGGAAGATGCTCCTGTGCATCCCGTGACGGACGAGGTCAGTCGTATCTGCCACGAGCTCGACAATGTGGTGCCTACCGACCCGAATGTTCCCTATGATATCCGCAATATCATCGAACCCGTGTGTGACCAGCAGTACTTCTTCGAGATACAGCCAGAGTTTGCCAAGAACATAGTCATCGGCTTCGGACGTATGGCAGGACGCACCGTCGGCTTTGTGGCGAATCAGCCGAACTTCCTGGCTGGTGCCCTCGACATCGACGCCTCGGACAAGGCTGCACGTTTCATCCGCTTCTGCGACTGTTTCAACATCCCTCTCATCGCTGTGGAGGACGTGCCTGGATTCTTGCCAGGCGTGCAGCAGGAACACAACGGAATCATCCGTCATGGTGCCAAGATTGTCTATGCCTTTGCTGAGGCAACCGTGCCTAAAATCACGCTCATCACCCGTAAGGCTTACGGTGGTGCCTACATCGTGATGAACTCAAAATGCATCGGTGCTGACGTGAACCTCGCCTATCCGACAGCAGAAATCGCTGTGATGGGTGCCGAGGGAGCCTGCAACATCCTTTATCGCAAGGCCACACCAGAAGAACGTGCGGAGAAGATAGAAGAGTATCGTCAGAAGTTTGCCAATCCCATGCCTGCGGCTCAGCTTGGCTACATAGACGAAATCATCCAGCCCTGCGATACCCGTCTGCGCCTCATTCAGGCTTTGGAGATGTCGCGCAACAAGAACCAGAGCAACCCGCCGAAGAAGCACGGAAACATGCCGCTGTGACCCGTCGGTGCCACTTCACCCTCGGGCGGTGATTCCTGATGGTTATTTCACTCTTGGGCAGTGGTCCCTGATGTAATTGTACACGAAGTCAAAGTCTTCGTCGCGGACATACACTTGGTTCTTGGTAAAGAGTTCGTTCACCTTGATGAGGTTGCGGCTTCTACAGGGCTTCACGCTTCGCACGTTGCTGAATTGGGATGACATGTCGTTGCGTGCTGCCGACGCAACTCCCAACCCCACCATGGCAGGCTTGCCTGACAATATACCCACGGCGGCGGTAAGCATACCAATAGCCTGCGCTTTATTGGCTTGAGAGAGGATTTGGGCGATATGCTGTTCGTCCATCTCGAAGAGTAAGGTGTATTTGCCGCCATAGATGGCTGCCATGATGGCGTATGAAATGAGGACAAGAACGGTGAATACACCTATGAGAATCAGGAAGATCAGAGTGGTGTCCCATATTCTCTCCCCATCCCATCCGTCCTCGATGAGCGTGATGACCATCATCAGTCCCCATATGCCAACAATCACCCAGAAGAAGATTTTGAATACGAGGATAAGGATGCTGGGGTTCTTCCACATATTGACCGCATACATCCAACGGTACTTGCCATCGCTGCAGAGATGTACACCCTGCATCAATTCTTCGTTGTCATAGGACTTCTGTTGCTGCTTCTGACCTGTGAGGTTGGGAGCAGGCATGGAGGGTGGGGGAGGAGGCGTGGCTGCCGGTGCAGGTGCTGCAGGCGGAACTGCTTGTGGAGTGGGTGGTATAGGGGCGTTTGTAACAACTGCCGCTCCGCATGAGAAGCAGAATTTTGATTCGTCGGGCAATTGCATGCCGCAGTTGGAGCAGTATTTCATAGGCGTAAGATGGATTTTTCGCAAATGTAGCACATATATTTATTCGCTCCAAATCTTTTTCGTTTTTTCTATCAAAAAAAGCAGATATGCCTTGGAGACATATCCGCTTTCCTTATTTTGTATGCTGTAATACAATTATTCAGCTGTTTCTTCTGGAGTCTCTTCTTCATCGAAGTCCTCCTCAGCTGGAGCCTCTTCTGCAACTGGCTCAGCCTTGGGTGCTTCAGCCTTCTTGGCAGGAGCCTTCTCGCCATCTTCGTTGACCACCTCGAATGGGATGGCAACAGAAACTTCGCGGTGGAAGTGTGCCACAGCCTCATAGTCGCCCAGGGTCTTCACGCCCTTGATGCTGATGAGCTTGCTGTCAATCTCAAGACCCTTCTCTGCCAAAGCAGCAGCGATTTCCTTGGGACCTACAGAACCATAGATGTTGCGGCCTTCAGATACACGTGCCTTGATGGTGAGAGATACACCCTCGAACTTCTTAGCCTGTGCCTCAGCGTCAGCCTTAATCTTTGCAATCTTGTGTGCGCGCTGC
>CADCQH010000102.1 GCA_902803605.1 uncultured Bacteroidales bacterium
ATATGGGCAAAGATTCCGTCAGGAACTGAGATTCAGTTCACAATAGAAAATGAGACATCTGGCATATTGGTTTTCCCGCAGTGGTTCTCCGTGGATGTTGCTCTCCCGTTGGACAATCCGACAACAGATTTTGATGACATCGAAAGACTTTATACCAATGCTTACATATCTTTGCCATACAATTATAGGCAGAGGGGAGAAAAGAACAAGCTGGTAGTTTATGGTACTGGAACATCTGGTGCAAAATGGAGTACATTTGCCGGGAATCACGAACTGATGGCTTACCTCAATGCTATGGGATATGCTGTGCTTGTTGTCAACTGCTGCTCAAGCAAGTATAAAAGTTCACGTCGCAACAACTGCGCAACACCTCTTGGTGTGGCTTGTTTCGTGTCTGCCATCAAATATGTTATCGAGAACTACAACATGGACGAGAATATCTATATTTTCGGTAAGTCAGCAGGTGGTGTGACGGCGATGAACCTCATCAACAATTCTGGGCTGCATATCAAGGCTGCGGCAATCGCATGTCCGAATCTCGATGTGTGGAATGACTACCGTTGCATGACACTTGGAAGTGGCTCTATGACAGGATACTTGGCACAATTCAACGTGACGGAGTACACCTCATGGACTGCGGAGGCCATTGCGGAGATGAAGACCAAGCAAGACGAGTTCGATGGATATAACCCAATGACCTTCAAGTGTACTATCGACAAGAAGGCATACAATGACTATGTTCTTGACAACGATTATCCGTTGAGTTCTGGTGCTTATCCAAACAGCGTGATGAAGGACTATTCCAACACATATCTGATGAGCGAGACCATGCAGAACCTTGTCAAAGATGCAAAGTTGTTCTTGAATGCGCCTGTAAAGATATGGTACACGGACGATGACCCGCAAGTTCCTTATGGTACTATCGTAAACTTCGCAAAGATGGCGTCCAATGCGGGATGTGTTTGCAAACTAAGAAAATTCCCTGACGGAAGTGGTGGCCATTATTGTGCGGATGCTATGGCATCCTCATCATCAGCAGGGGCAGACCTTGCGCCAAGAGTGACAGTCCAAACGAGATATGGGGGTGAAATTAACATTCCTCTTGGAATTGCAGAAGTATTGCAATGGCTGGAAATGTACTGATATGCGCATCACCCCATCACAAGCCATAGAGAGGCTGACGGCATTCCGTGCCCCTTCCAAAGGGCGGGGGGTGCGGATTGCCACCTAATAATATATCGGTTCAATAAACTTCATATTGGTTAATGGATTTTCGTAAGTTAGATTATTTAGTTTAGTTAGATTAGGTTGATTTTGTTTTGCCTCCTGCTCCGTGAGGACTGGGAGGCTTTTCAATAGGGGCACAAAAAAATCCCCCGACTTTTACAATAAGAAGCACTACCAACTTATTATAACAATGCCTAACTGACAGAGCGTCGGGGGTGTATGCCCTGGACCCTATCAGTTAGGCGTAATGTTTATGGTAGTGCTGGGGCAAAGTTAAACAAAATAATTCATAATGCCCTATGAAAGCCGTGGAATTTTTGAAAATTATCGAAGGATTGCTGAAAACGATGTCAACTTTTGGCCTTAAGCGTGATGACTACCTGCACATCAATCTCTATGAAGAGTACGCAATAATGCGCTCCGAAGGCGAAAAGGTGGACTATATCCTGCGATTTCTCTCTGACAAATACAAGATATCCGAAAGCACGATCAAGCGAGTCATCAAAAGGTTCTCAAAAGAGGTCAGATGATGAACCTCAAAAGACCAACAAATATGCTTCTTGTCGCAAAACAAGGTGTATATTTACATTGTCAACGGCCAATGACAACGAGAGTAACAATTTATTAACGTTCTAAAAATTCAATCAAAATGAGTGACAATCTTTCTTACGCCGATTTCGCCGCAATGACCGGCAACAACGGCGCAAATGGACAATGGAACAACCCATTTATCTATTTGCTGTGGATGATGTTCTTTGGCAATGGAGGTGGTTTCGGCTGGGGCAATAATGGCAATGCAGCAGCCAATGCAGCCCAGTTCCAGAACCTCAGTGACCTTATCCAGGACAACCACAATTCTGACCTGACGATGCAGGCTATCAACGGGAACACTGCTGCTATTACCCAACTGGCAGGAGTCCTCAATACTTCTACCGACAACATCACTGCCGCCATCAACGCCATGAGTTCACAGATGCAGAACGGAATGTGCGGAATCAAGACTGATATCCTCTCCCAAGGCTATCAGAATCAACTCTCCACTTGCCAGCAGACCAATACCATTCTCCAGCAGAGCCAGGCCATCACCAACACCATTCAGAATGGATTCACCTCTATTGGTCACCAGATCCAGATGATGGGTTGTGACATCGAGAAGAATGACTTGGCCAACACCCAGAAGATTATCGACACGCTGAATGGTCATTGGAGTCAGGAACAGCAAGGCATCATCAGTTCTCTCCAGAGCCAGCTCAGCGAGCAGAGGATTCTTAATGCCGTGAATGCAAGCAAAGCCACTCCAACCACATAAATTGTCGGTGTGCAGCACAAGGAAGGTGGCAGCCCATGCTGTCACTTTCCTTTATTCCACAAGCATATTGTATAAATAGAAACTTATAATTATGGATGCGCAGGAACTGAAACAAAAGTACATGAACTTGTATGAGTACATGGCGATGTCGAAGAAACCAAAAAACATGAAGGTTTTCGGAGACGTGATGACGGAAATGTTTGATTGGCTTGTCGTAAATAAACGTGAGGCCGCAGAGGAATGGTTGATGAAACTTGAGTCCATCAAGTGGAAAAATTATCTCACACCCGGTGAGGCGGAGGCCATCGTGTCTGGCATGAACCCCCGTGCGCCTTGGACGAGAGACCAGTGGCGGAGCGCAATGACGCAGCATGGATTCCAGTTGGAGAAAGAACCCTGCTACAACCGATGCGCCCTGTGGGCCACGATGAGCATGATCATGTCAGACTCCTCGGCCACGCTGATGAAATACATCAACAACGCAGAATTGTTCAAGGCCGTACATGACCTCGCAGTTGACAAATTGACCGACAAGGATGAGATGTTCGACATTAGAGCGTACTTCGGTGTATGACCGCTAACAAAAAAAGCGACAC
>CADCQH010000103.1 GCA_902803605.1 uncultured Bacteroidales bacterium
AGCAGGTATTGTGGGTTTGCCGAATGTGGGTAAGTCAACACTTTTTAATTGCTTGTCGAGTGCGAAGGCACAGGCAGCGAATTTTCCATTTTGTACAATTGACGCACAGTTGGGTCAGGTGAGTGTGCCTGACGACCGACTGACCAAACTGGCAGAACTGGTGCATCCAGGCAGGATTGTTCCTGCTGTGTGCGACATTGTCGATATTGCTGGCTTGGTGAAGGGTGCCAGCCAGGGTGAAGGTTTGGGCAATCAGTTCTTGGGTAATATTCGTGAGTGTGATGCTATCATCCATGTGCTCCGTTGTTTCGACAATGGCAACATCGTCCATGTGGATGGTTCCGTTGATCCTGTTCGCGACAAGGAAATCATTGATACGGAACTTCAACTCAAAGACCTTGAGACCGTTGAGATGCGAATCAAGAAGACGGAGAAACTTGCCAATGTGGGTCATGACAAAAATGCCAAAGTGGAATACGGCTTGCTGCTGCGTTATAAAGAGGCATTAGAGAAGGGGCTTTCTGCTCGTACCGTTGTACCTGAGAATGATGAAGAGGTGGTGGCAGCCAAAAACATGTTCCTTCTGACCACCAAGCCCGTGCTCTATGTGTGCAACGTTGATGATGCAAGTGCCAAGTCAGGCAATGCTTATGTTGAGAAAGTGCGTGAAGCTATCAAGGGTGAGGACGCAGAACTGCTTATCATCAGTGCCCAGACAGAAGCCGACATCGCTGAGTTGGAGAGTTACGAAGAGAAACAAATGTTCCTCGAGGATTTGGGTTTGGAAGAGAGTGGTTGCAACCGTCTCATCAAGGCCATCTACTCGCTCCTCAATCTGCAGACTTTCATCACTGCTGGTGAGATGGAGGTGAAAGCATGGACTGTCCGCAAGGGATGGAAGGCTCCACAATGTGCTGGTGTCATCCACACCGACTTTGAGAAGGGCTTTATTCGTGCTGAGGTCATCAAGTACGACGACTACATCAAATATGGATCTGAGGCAGCCGTCCGCGAAGCAGGTAAACTTGCTGTCGAGGGCAAAGACTATGTTGTTCAAGACGGCGACATCATGCACTTCAGATTTAATGTTTAGTGAATGAACATTTGGGAATGAAATTCTCTCAACTCTAAACTCTCACCACTTAACCCTAAACTATTCACCTTAAAAATGGTTGGATTTATAGATTGGCAGCCTTCCGTTGAGGCTTTTGCAATAGGTTCTTACAGCGTCCGTTGGTACTCCCTGATGTGGTGCCTTGGTCTGCTTTTCGCTTATCTGATTGTACAACGGCTCTACAAGCATCAGAAGATAGAGGATGAGAAATTCGAACCTCTGTTTTTCTATTGCTTTCTTGGTGTCCTCATTGGTGCACGACTCGGCCATTGCATCTTCTACGAGCCAGCCTATTATCTGACCAGCATGAAAGGATTCCTTGAGATGCTCATCCCCTTCCATCAGATGGCAGATGGCTCTTGGAAGTTCACTGGCTACGAAGGGTTGGCATCGCATGGTGGAACAATAGGTCTTATTGTGGCCATGTTCCTCTATTGGCGTAAGATGAAACTCAAGCCTTGGGTGGTGATGGACAACATCGCCATTGCCGTACCAGCAACGGCTTGCTGCATCCGTATCGGCAACCTTATGAACTCTGAAATCATCGGCAACCCCACCGATATGCCTTGGGGTTTCATCTTCCACACCCGCGATGCCCTTGTTGATGGACAACTCGCACCTCGTCACCCTGCCCAACTCTACGAAGCCATAGCCTACCTCCTCATCTTCATCGTCGGCGCCTTCATCTATTGGCGTTGGTACAAGACCCAAAACATGGCGTCAACCTCCTCCATCGCCGTCGGCAAAGGCTTCTACTTTGGCTTTTGCCTCGTCACCATCTTCACCTTCCGCTTCTTCATCGAGTTTTTGAAGAAAGAGCAAGTGGATTTCGAGCAAGGCATGCCTCTCGACATGGGTCAACTTCTCTCCATCCCCTTCGTCCTGTTAGGTGGCTGGTGTATGTGGCGAGCAGCCCATTACAGCCCAACCGTTTAAGTATTGATGGAAGACTATGGATATTTTAAAAGGGAAGCATATTGAACTTGCAATCGCTCTGTGGCTATTACCTGTTTTGCAGACATTCGGTCATTTTTCTTTCTCAGAGGATGGTTATATTTTTGAAAAAGAATATGACAACCGTATGATATTGACAGGCTTTCAACCACAGTCTCAGATATGGGATCGCCAATTGCTGCGTGTTCCTGCATCTGTTATATATGAAGGAGAAAAATACGA
>CADCQH010000104.1 GCA_902803605.1 uncultured Bacteroidales bacterium
CCCGGAGAATCATTGCCCTCACCCACCACCTTGATGCCACCACGTGTGCTGCCCATCATGGCACGTCCACGGATATATTCAGGGCTTGGCCAATACCCTATCCGTTGCTTTCCATTCTCTTTAACGAGAGATGCGAACTTCTTTTGTCCAGAGCGAGCCATCAGATGCTTCACATCCTTCTCGTAAGCAGCAAGCACCTTGTTCAGATATTCTGCCCATTCTGCAGGATAAGGGTCACAATTCCACCCAATCGTCGTGAAGATGCCCTCAATCTCAAAGAGGTCAGCGTATGCCATCAGACGTACAGCCGACTCCATATCGTCTGGCTCCACATCAGGTGCACCAATGTCTGTACACACCACCAAACGTGGTTTCAACTCAGCCTTCTGTGCATTCATCTTCAGCGACACACAGCCAAATGCCAACAATATCAGTAACGTATTTCGCATCATCTTTCTTTTGTTTAGTTTCCACTTCGTTGTGGAGATATGCAAAGGTACGAAAATAATTGATAATTGATAATTGAGAGTTGATAATTTCTTTGTTTCGCGTTTTTTTTCCCAACAATCTTCCGTTTTGTTAAAAAAACTCTAAACTCTAAACTTTTCCTTACCTTAACCCTATCTCTAAACCCAAAACTCTAAGCCATCAAAAAAACCATGCAAAAACACCCCCGACGGACGGCTGAGAACGATACGCCGTATCGTGAGGCACGAAACGCCGTATCAAGGGCCACGAAACGGCGTATCGTTTTTTGACGGGAAAGAAGGGTATGGATAATTTGTGAAACTCATAGTCAGGCATGGGGAAATGGCGTTTCCACTGCTCATTGAATATCTTGCGGATGCCACGACCAACGATGTCAATCATGTTAAAACTCACCATCGCATTGCAAAGACACTCGTTACGGTAGTGGCGTTGTGGCCCATGTGTAGCCAGAGCCTTTTGCAGGGAGCCCAGAAAAAGGCCCCACACATTTGAGCTTCAACGAGAGGCTTGGCGAGGACTAACGCCCCAAAAGTCGCAACATTTTTTCAATTACACACGTTTTTTCAAAGAAAACACACTCAAAAACATCTAATTCGTCAAATTATTTGCCTTAGAAGATATACCACTGGCATCTATTGACCTTCTGGTGAAAATGTACGTCTTGTTTCAAGATATAGCCAAAGCAAATGGTGATGAACCTTGCAAGCCGATGAAACCTTGTGGTATAGACATGCGATTTCCCAAAAACACGCCATTTAAGGCGTAATCCATTTCTTCATTATTTGTATCTATTGACTCTAAAAGCATAAAAAAGCGTCGGATGTTCCATGCAGGCACACCCGACGCTATTATTTTGCTTAGTCTTTAGTCTTTCAGCGAATACGTGATGGTTGATACCACACGCACCTTCTTCTTGTAAGGGATGTCGGCATCGTCGATGGAGAATTCACCCTGACCGGCTGCGACAATCTTGTTGATGGTCGAGTGGCTGTTCTCTGCAAACTGGCTGGCTGTCTTCTCTGCATTGCTGATTGCCTCTGCCATCATTTCGGGTTTCAACTTCTGGAACTGGGTGAATTCGTATTCTGCATAGTCAGAATCCAAAATGACATCCCAGCCTATCAGTTCGTCCACCTTCTGGCGCAACTGGCTGATGAATTGCGTGTCCTTCGACACCACCTTCAGCGAACGTCTCACCGTGTAGTGGTAGCGTGGTTGATTGCCACCCCATGCATTCGCCAGATTGTCAGTCACATCATACGGATTGACCGTAATCTCGCCTTTGCCCTTGATGCCTTTCTCATTCAGGAACTGCTGGATGGCATCCATTTTCGCATTGAGTCCATTAAACAGGGACATCAAGTCGTCGCCTGCCAACTGTACACTCATTGTCCAAGTCACTTTGTCAGCGTCCACCTCCTTCTCCGCCAGACCTTTTACAGTCACACGACGGTCCTTGTTGGTGAAGTTGTCAATACCACCCTTGATGCACAATCCCAGCATCAGGAGCCCCACAGCCACGATGGCTGCCACAATGATTTTTTCGTACTTCTGCATAATTCTATTATTTACGGTTAATAGTATCTGTTGGTATAACGATTTTTCTTCTTCATTATTGCAAAATAGCACATACAATACTAATCCTCGTTCTCAATGATGTTCAGCATCTTAATCGTTGCCTTGATGGCAGCCTCCGTCTGGTCAGCATCGAGGGCGCGCGTGCGATAGGCACGTTCGTTATATGTCCAAGAGATGGTGGTTTGCACGAGGGCATCGGTACGTCCACCTGGTGGAATGCTGACCTGATAGTTGGTGAGCCAAGGGAAGGGACGGTTGAGACGGTCTTTGTAAATGTGGCGCACAGCATGGATGAAGGCGTCATACATACCGTCGCCCATTGCTGATTCCTCAAACACGTCGCTGTTCACTTCGAGTTTCACGGATGCCATTGGCTTCAAGCCATAAGCCGTAGAAACCATATAGGAGATGAGTTTCACCTTGTCGTCTGGAGCAGAATGCTTGAGCACATCCGCCACGATGTAGGGAAGGTCTTCCTGTGTGATGAGTTGCTTCTTGTCGCCCAGTTCGATGATGCGGTCAGTCACACGGCGTGTCTGCTCAGGCGTGAGTTCAAGGCCGAGTTCTTCGAGATTCTTGAGGATGTTCGCCTTACCTGAGTTCTTGCCAAGGGCATACTCACGCTTCCTGCCAAACCGCTCAGGCAGAAGGTCGTTGCAATAGAGGTTGTTCTTGTTGTCGCCATCAGCATGAACGCCAGCCACCTGCGTGAAGACGTTCTCACCAATGATGGGCTTGTTGGGAGGAATGGCGATGCCAGAGAGGCTTTCGACCATCGTGGACACCTTGCCAAGATTCTCCTCATTGATGTGCGTCTGCACCTGTGCATGGTCGTGTAGAATGGCTTGCACGGAAGACAGGGGCGCATTGCCAGCACGTTCGCCAAGACCATTCACAGCCGTATGTACACCTCGACAGCCAGCCAGAACGGCTGCGAGCACATTGCTTGTGGCGAGGTCATAGTCATTATGTGCATGAAAATCAAAATGCAAGTCAGGATAGCGAGTCACCATCTGAGTGACAAAAGTGGCTGTCAACTGCGGATTGAGGATGCCCAACGTGTCGGGCAACATGAAACGTTTCGCCCCACTATCCTTCAGTGCATCAATCAGCCCAAACACATATTCAGGGCTGTCCTTCATCCCGTTCGACCAATCCTCAAGATAGAGGTTGACGTTGATGCCCAATTCCTTCGCATACTCGATGCTTTGACGGATGTCTGCCACATGTTCCTCAAGCGTCTTCTTCAGTTGGAAACGACAATGCCGCTCGCTGCCCTTGCAGAGCAGGTTGATGTTGGGGCATCCACAGTCGGCAATCCAGTCGAGCGAGGTCTTTCCATCGACAAAGCCCAAAACTTCCACTCTATCAAGCATATCAGCCTGACGTGCCCATCGGCAGATGCTCTTCACTGCCTCCTTCTCACCGTCCGACACACGTGCAGAAGCCACCTCAATGCGATCCACATTGAGGTCGAGCAGCAACATACGTGCTATCATCAGTTTCTCGTGTGGCACAAAGCTCACGCTATTGGTTTGTTCACCATCGCGGAGCGTCGTGTCCATGATTTCTATGAACTTATCCATATTTTCTTTCAATTTGGTTGCAAAGTTAAACATTTCTTCACAAATCATTTGGAGGAATGACGAGGAAAGTGTAACTTTGCCCGAGTTTTTGATACACAAACAAATAAAAATCAATAAAAATCAAAGATTATGGGATTCAGATTCACATCAATTCTAACCATGCTGCTGTGCCTTGCGGGTGTTGGCAGCATGAAAGCTCAGGGGAATAACAAATTGCCCGATTGGACCATAGACCTAGCCAAGCGTGTCCAGATTGACGGATATGCCCAGGGTGGTTTCGTTTATCAACACACTGGTGGTTTGAAGGATGACGACCAGCTCAACAAGAAGGACTACAACACCTTCGAGATGAAGCGTGTTTTCCTTGTAGTTGGTGCTCCTATCACTGACCGCTGGTTTGCCATGTTCATGCACGACTTCAATGGAGGTGTGGTGCATGAGTACTGGACTTCTTACCGTTTCACCAACAACAAGGCTTTCAGCGCGAAGATTGGTCAGTTCAAGCACGCTTACACCATCGAGAACAATATGTCGCCTACGGAGTTGGAAGCCATCGACGTATGTTCTGAAGGTGTCACTTATTTGGCAGGTTGCAATGACCCGCTGATGGGTGTGCAGTACGGTCGTGACCTCGGTTTGGAACTCTTTGGCGAGACCAACAACGGCAAGTTTGCTTACAAGGCGGCGGTCATGAATGGACAGGGCATCAACAAGAAGGACGGCAACAGCGAGAAGGATTTCATTGGCCATCTGGAGTTTCATCCCACCGATGAACTGAACATCGTGGCAACGGGTCAGTTGGGTCGTGGACATTCCATCAATGGTTCTCCCTACAACAATATCGGTCCCAACCAGGATTACAAGCGCAACCGTTGGTCGGCAGGACTCCAATACAAGTCTCAGACATCTCATCTCAGCCTCCGTGCCGAATATCTCGAGGGCCGCGATGACGATGTGACCAGCCGAGGTGCATACGTGACTGGCGTTCTGCCAGTAGCCCCCAAGTTGGACTTGGTCGGCTCATACGATTTCTTCAACTTCAACGTGAAGGAGCACATGGATCAGCACAAGGCCATCTTCGGACTCCAGTACTGGTTCTACAAGCGCTGCCGTGTTCAGTTGCAATATGTCTATAAGAGTGCGGCGTTGCTGAACACTCCTGCTGGCAAGGAGTTCACCCACTGCGCCAATCACGCCATCATGTGTCAAATGCAGGTAAGACTCAAGTAATATGATTGTCAAGATTCTTCTCACCGTCATCTTCTTGATTGTGACGGTTTATGTGGGTATCTACTCACGCAAGCAAGCCAAGAATGTGGATGGATTCGTGCTGGGCGGTCGTTCAGTCGGTCCCTGGCTCTCAGCCTTCGCCTTTGGAACGAGTTACTTCTCAGCCGTCGTGTTCGTCGGCTATGCAGGTCAGTTCGGTTGGAAATATGGTTTGGCAAGTTCATGGATTGGTATCGGCAATGCCATCATCGGTTCGCTTCTTGCATGGCTCATCTTGGGCCGTCGCACCAAATTGATGACTCAGCACATCCACTCACGCACCATGCCCGACTTTTTTGGCACACGATTCTCCAATCAGGGGCTCCGCATTGCAGCCTCCATCATTGCCTTCGTGTTCCTCATCCCCTACACAGCAGGCGTGTATAGCGGCATCTCGAAGCTCTTCGATATGGGCTTCCACATTCCCTACGAATACTGCATCATCATCATGGCCCTCCTTACGGCTGTCTATGTAATTTTGGGCGGCTATAAGGCAACAGCCATCAACGACTTCATTCAAGGCATCGTCATGCTGGGCGGTATCATCGCTGTCATCGTGGTAGTGCTCAATAGCCAGGGTGGTTTCACAGAGGCTTTCAATAAAATGAAAGAGGTGACGCCAACGGCTCACGACCTTGCCAACCCGCTCTACAAGGATTTCCAACCTGGTGACTTCGCCTCATGGTTTGGTCCCAGTGCAATGAGCCTGTTGGGTGTGGTTGTGCTGACCTCACTGGGCACATGGGGACTTCCTCAGATGGTGGGCAAGTTCTACTCCATCACCGATGAGAGCGCCATCAAGCGTGGCACCATCATCAGCACCATCTTCGCCTTCATCGTGGCTGGTGGCTGCTATTTCCTTGGTGGCTTCGGACGTCTGTTTGGCGAACCTGTATGGAATGAAGCAAAAAACAACTACAAGTTTGACGACATCATCCCCACGATGCTCGACACAGCGGTCAACTCTGACCTGCTCATCGGCCTCGTGATGGTGCTGGTGCTCTCCGCCTCGATGTCCACGCTCGCATCGCTTGTGCTGACCTCCTCCTCTACCATGACCCTCGACCTCATCTATCGTGACAAGCGTGCTGGTGCCGATGAGGTAAAGAGTGGTGAGATTGACGACGAGGTGGCAGAGAAAATTGAGCGCCGCAAGGTGGTCATCATGCGTGTGCTCATCGTCTTCTTCATCGTCATTTCCGTGCTCATCGCACTCAATCCTCCCACCTTCATCGCTCAGCTCATGGGTATCAGTTGGGGTGCCTTGGCAGGTGCGTTCCTCGCACCTTTCCTCTTAGGCCTCTATTGGCGTGGCGTAACAACAGCCTCGGTCTGGGCATGTTTCATCTGGGGTGTGGGTTTCACAGTGGTCAATATGCTCTTGGGCAAGGACGCTCCTTTCAACCCCATCGATTGTGGCGCCATCGCTATGGTCGGAGGATTCCCTGTCGTCTTCCTCGTCAGCCTCTTCACGAAGAAGTTGCCACAAGCCAAGATTGACAGTATCTGGAAGTGCTACAAATAGGGACTGAAACGTGCTGTACCTGGATTCCAGGCAACCACACGCTTCGAGGAAGGAGTGCGCAAATGTGCCGCCTACATACTAAGTCACCCTGAAACCCAAGTGGAAGACCCTGACTTTGATCAATGGTGCGATCAAGTCATCGCTGCTCAGGAAGCAGCAAAACAACGTGTATTGTATGCTCAATAAGATGACGATCATTCTGCTTGTCCTTCTTCTCACCTTTCCTCTCTCCCTCTCAGCCCAGTCGCTTACAGCAGCCCAAGTTGAGCAGGAGAAATTGGTTTTGGCAGCTCAATGGAAGAAAGACATCAAAGACAGGTACCAACAGGCTTGGCAAAACCTCACGCTCAGCATCGATGGCAAGAACATGCCCTTCTGGTACATCACCTATGGTACCCAACCAGCCGACGGCTATAGCCTCTTCATCTCCCTGCATGGAGGAGGCAACGCCCCTGCCCAACTCAACGACAGCCAATGGGAGAATCAGAAGAAGCTCTATCATCCAGCAAACAGCGTCTATCTCGCACCTCGTGCCCCCTATGACGACTGGGACATGTGGTTCAAGCCCGACCTCGACCGCTTTTATGCCGAACTCATCCAGATGTGTGTCGCCAACCTCAATGTCAACCCTGACAAGGTCTATCTCATCGGTTATTCCGCAGGAGGTGATGGAGTGTGGCGAATGGCACCCCGCATGGCCGACACTTGGGCAGGAGCCTCAATGATGGCAGGACATCCAGGCGACGTGTCGCTCATCAACCTACGCAACACACCTTTTATGGTGTGGTGTGGTGCTCTCGACGACGCATATAACCGCAATCAGGAATGTGCACGACGAGGACTGGAACTTGATTCCCTGCAGCAAGCCGACCCACAAGGGTACCTTCACCAGACACACATCGTGGAAGGGAAGCCACACTGGATGGATCTCGAAGACGCAGCAGCTCTGCCCTGGTTGCAGCAATACAAACGCAATCCCTACCCCACCCACATCGTCTGGCAACAGGAGGAAGTCACCCATCCCCACTTCTACTGGCTCACAGCCCCAGCCGACCAACTGGCTCGAGGTAAGACCGTGCGCCTCACCCTCAAGGGGAACACCATCGACATCTCCCATTGCGACTACACACAACTCACCCTCCATTTCAACGACCAGATGGTCAATCTCAACAAACCTTTGACCATCCGCTACAAAGGTGACACTCTCTTCAGGGGAAAGTTACAACGCACAGCCGCCAACCTGAAGGCCACCCTTGCCCAGCGAAACGACCTCCGCTACATGTTTCCAGCACAGGTCACCATCCAGTTGCAAAGACCATGAATAAGGCAACATTTCCCCAATTGAGGAGGTTGTTATGCTCTAGCTACATCACTGGCGAATAATCCATAACAGATTAGAAAGATCCCCTCAACCCATCGATGGATTGAGGGGTTTTCTTATTTGGCGTTTGGCTAATTTGGCAGAGGGCAGGTATTACTCAGCAGAGGCAGGTTATTGTTTAATAAGGGCACCTTATTGGAAAATAAGGCACGTTTTTTGAAGAAGAAAAATGATGAACTGTTGTGAAAGAAAAGATTTTGTAGTACCTTTGCCGATGTAATCAATGAAAACCATGGAACGAATTGAAAGAATCAGACAGATGGAGGCGTGTCTGGAGCAGGCTTCGACAGCGGTGAAGGAACTGTCGGCAGCTTTGGAGCAGTATGAGAATGCACAGGAAGCCATCAGAGAGTTGAACAAGTATTTGGGCAGCAGGCAGTGGCAGCAGGATTGCAAAGCGGACGAAGATGGGATGTTGCCCAAGGACTTGAAGCGTGGTGTGCTGTCAGAGGATGGCATCTGGAACGTGTTGGAGGAGAGTCATCAGACAGACGTTCGGATGCTGGAGGTGGTGACAGAACGGATGAGACATGCATAAAATAAGCCAAACATTTTTTCATGTCAGAAAAAGTGTGTACCTTTGCCCACAACCAATGAACAAATCACAAAAATATCAAACATGAACAAGAACGAGAAATTTGTTATCACCATCAACCGCGAGTTGGGTAGTGGTGGCCGCACCGTCGGCAAGAAATTGGCGGAGAAATTAGGGGTCAGTTTCTACGACAAGGCACTCATCAAGGCTTTGGAAGAGAAGTATAACCTCACAGCAGAGGAAATCGAGAATCTGAAAGGCAGGAACCACAGTTGGTGGGCTGAATTTGCTCGCGGATTCGTCCTTGCCGAAAAGTCCAAGATCATGACCTACGATGAAATTTCCCTACTCGATGCGCCTGATATGCTGACAACTGACGAGATGTTTGACATGGAGAAGAAAATCCTGACGGACATTGCTGCGGAAGAATCGTGCATCATCGCTGGCCGTTCTGGGTTCTCCGTATTCCGCAATCATCCCAACCACCTGAGCATTCTGATTCAAGCCCCTATGGAACATCGCATTGAACGCGTGATGAGGAAGCAATTGCTCAATCGAGAGAATGCTGAAAAGGTCATCAAAAAGGTGGACAAGATGCGCGAGAACTATGTGAACAAGTATGCCAAGACCTCTCGTTACGACACACGCAACTACGACCTTGTCATTTCCATGGCCGACCACACGGAGGACGAGGCTGTGGATTTAATCATGAGGTATATCAAATAAGCTCACTCACATCACTTACACCACTTACGAAGAAATAACAAAGCGGCACCAAGTCCTCGAACTTAGTGCCGCTCATTTTTTCAATTATTCCTTATGTGTGCAAGTCCACTTATCCCTTCTGGTTGTAGTCAGCGTTGAGTAGGTTCATGGCGCTCAGCAGTTTGTGGGTGTACACCAATGGGAGGAAACCCACGCAGGCACCAAGGACGCACCAGAGCCAATAGTCAGAAGCACCAAAGGAATATGGAATCTGACGACGCTGGAGTTCATTGCCGATGCGGTTGCTCAGACAATGGAACCACACGAGGGGAACGATGCCTCCTGTGAGCCAGCTCCAAAGGAAGATAATCCAGAGGTAGTTGGTGGTCTTGCGACCATCATATCGGGTGGCTACTGTATTGATTTCACTTGAAATCTTGGCGAGTACGACTATGCCGTAGATGCCAAGGGTGACGATGCTGAGGAAGAAGAAGGAGGCCAACCCACGGTTGATGGGCAGGAGTTTCTTGGGCACGAAGGGCTCGGACTCGTGGTGAGTGGTCACTTCAATGGGAACGACTTCTTCGGCTGGAGCCTCGGCTGGTGCCTCATTGGTTGCCTCGACAACAGGGACAGACCCCCTCTGTCCTTCGGACGTCTCCCCCTCTATGGGGAGATTGCCATCCGGCTCGTTTGTCGTGAGGGTCTCATCCGGCTCGTTGTTCGTTAGATTCCCATCCTGCATAGCTCTCCCCATAGAGGGGGAGATGCCCGACAGGGCAGAGGGGGTCTGCTCATATGCCTCAATCTTGTCCTTGTTGGAAAGGAGAAAGTCGATGTCGTCGTAGGCATTCATGAGGCAGTACTTCTTATAGGAGTTGATGTCGAAGTGCTCGCTGTTGCCTGTGGCGATATTCGTCACTGTCTGGTTGGGCACGTCCACCTTCACTTCCGTCTGAGGGTTGGCTGCGATACTGTCGAAGAGTTCCTGCTGAAACTCCTTGCTGACGATGACAGGCAGCACGAAGCAGTTGAGGAGGTTGTTGCGATGGATGTCGGCAAAGGAACTGGAGATGACGACACGGACGCCATAGCCGGCTATCGCCCATGCTGCATGTTCACGAGATGAACCAGAACCCCAGTTCTGCCCTCCCACGATAATCTCATGCACACCCTTGCGAGGTGCCTCTGCATACTCTGGTTGGTTCATCACGAAGTCCTTCACAGGATTGTCTTCTGCATCAAATCGGAGGTCATGCATGAAGGCATCGCCAAAGAACTTGGGGTCACGTGTCGTGCTGGCCAAGTAGCGGGCAGGGATGATGAGGTCTGTATTGCAGTTGTCAATCTGAATAGGGATACAGGTTGACTGAATGATGTCAAATTTTTCTTTAGCCATAATTTATATCTTTCTTGGGTCAGTTACTACTCCTGTGATGGCTGATGCTGCCACAACGAGGGGCGATGCAAGGATGGTGCGGGCACCTGGTCCCTGACGGCCTACGAAATTGCGGTTGCTGGTAGAGATGGAGAGTTTACCAGCTGGCACCTTATCAGGGTTCATGGCAAGACAAGCTGAACATGATGGAAGACGAAGTTCAAAGCCTGCCTCTTCCAGAATCTTGTCGATACCCTCATCGATAATCTGCTGACGCACGTGCCATGAACCAGGCACGAGCCATGCTACCACGCTGTCCGCCTTCTTCTTGCCTTTCACCACAGAGGCAAAGGCACGGAAGTCTTCGATGCGGCCATTGGTGCAGGCGCCCAAGAAGCAATAATCCACAGGCACGCCTTCGAGTTTCTGACCTGGTTCGAACTGCATATATTCGAGCATCGAGAGGAACTGAGAGCGGTCAGTCTCTGGAATCTCCTCAAGGATTGGGATGCACTCATCAATAGCGATGCCTGCACCAGGATTCGTTCCGTAGGTGATGCGTGGAGCGATGTCCTCTGCACGATAGGTCACCTCCTTGTCGAACACGGCATCCTCATCAGAGTAGAGTTTCTTCCACTCTTCCACAGCCTTATCCCATTCCTCACCTTTGGGGGCGTACTCACTGTCCTTCAAATAAGCGAAGGTCGTCTCATCAGGAGCTATCAGACCTGCACGACTACCCATTTCGATGGAGAGGTTGGAGAGGGTCAGACGTCCCTCCATGCTCATGTTGCGAATGGCTGAACCTGCGTATTCGACTGCATATCCTGTAGCACCAGAAGTGGTCAACTGAGCCATGATGTAGAGTGCTACATCCTTGGCTGTCGTACCCTCTGGCAGGGTGCCCTCGATATTGATGCGCATGGTCTTGGGCTTGCTCTGCAGGATGCATTGAGAAGCCAGCACCTGAGCCACCTCACTGGTGCCGATGCCCATTGCAATGGCACCCACAGCACCATGTGTGCTGGTGTGGGAGTCGCCACAGACGATGGTCATGCCAGGCAGAGAAAGTCCCTTTTCAGGACCCACCACATGGATGATGCCGTTGTCTTTCGTGCCCATCGCAAAGTGCTTGATGCCATACTCCTCGCAATTGGCTTTCAGGGTTTCCACTTGCTTGCGTCCCACAGGGTCATTGATGACGTCCTGCTGGTCGGAAGGTGTGTTGTGGTCTGGCATAGCCACCACATGGTCAGGGCGGAACACCTTGATATTCTTATCTCTCAGCGTGTCAAACGCCTGCGGACTTGTCACCTCATGGGCATACAAGCGGTCTATGTAGAGTTGTGTGGGACCGTCCTCCACGTTCTGCACGACGTGAGCATCCCAAATCTTATCAAAAAGGCAGACCCCTTTTGTCCTACGGACATCTCCCCCTCTATGGGGAGAGCCATCCGGCATGTTTGTATTGTTGTTTACTTCCATGTTATATTACAATTTGTTCTTTATTGTTTGAATTACTCTTTCCGTTTCGTTTATCACTTCGTCGTTGGTAAACCTAATAACACGAAAACCAAACTGTTCAAGTTCCTCCGTTCTATATGCGTCATGTTCCATCTGTTGATTCGTGAAATGGTATGCACCATCCACCTCCACAATCAGTTTCTTTTCCAAACACACAAAATCCACGATAAAATCATAGATGATGTGCTGACGTTTGAACTTTGCTCCCAACCCACTTCCACGCAACTGTTGCCACAGACACTTCTCCGCATTGGTTTGGTTATTACGGTTCTCACGGGCATAGTCCTTCAACAAGGCATACCTATCAGAACTTGCCGTTTGGAAATCACGCAACATATTCACCTCTCGTCCCCCCAACACCCCGCATGGCTTTCTCCCCATAGAGGGGGAGATGCCCTTAGGGCAGAGGGGGTCTGTTCTTCATCCTCTGAATTTGTTGATACAGTCAATATAAGCCTCGACGGAAGCGGTGACGATGTCTGTATTGGCACCAAATCCATAGTAGAGATGACCATTGTATTCCACCTGCATGTGTACCTTGCCCATGTCGTCAGAACCCTTGGAGATGGCTTGGATGGTAAATTCCTTGAGTGTCATCTTGCGCTTGATGATACACTTGAGCGCATTGATGGCAGCATCGACAGGTCCATTGCCTGATGCAGCGGCCTCGAAGTGCTCATTGGCCACCTGCAATCCGATGGAAGCCACAGAACGGACACCCTTGCCTGTCGTCACCTGCAGGTAGTCGAGCTTCACATTGTGGGTGGCGCTGCGTTCTGCACCTGCCAACACGAGGATGTCATCATCAGTCACCTCCTTCTTCTTATCAGCCAGTTTGAGGAACTCCTCATAAATCTGGTCGAGTTTCTCACCTTCAGCCTCCACGCCGTTCACATGCAGACGATGCTTCAAGGCTGCACGTCCGCTGCGGGCTGTCAGCACGATGGCGTTGTCATCGATTCCCACATCCCTTGGATCCATGATTTCGTAGGTCGATGCGTTCTTCAGCACGCCGTCCTGATGGATGCCGCTTGAATGGGCAAAGGCATTCTTACCCACGATGGCCTTGTTGGGCTGCACAGGCATGTTCATCAGAGAAGACACCATGCGGCTGGTGGGGTAAATCTTGGTCGTGTTGATATTGGTCTCGATGCCAAGGTCAGGATGGGTCTTGAAAATCATCGCCACCTCTTCGAGCGACGTGTTACCAGCACGTTCGCCTATACCATTGATGGTCACCTCCACCTGTCGTGCACCACCCAGCACACCTGCAATCGTATTGGCAGTCGCCATACCAAGGTCGTTGTGGCAGTGGGTCGAGAGGATGGACTTGCCAGCGGCAAAGGCATCCACATGCTCATAGAGGTACTTGATTTTCTCATGATACTCGTTTGGCACACGGAAACCCGTCGTGTCAGGGATGTTACAAACCGTTGCACCAGCCTTCGTCACAGCATCAATCACACGTGCCAGGTATTCGTTGTCTGTACGACCTGCATCCTCAGCGTAGAACTCCACGTCCTCCACGTACTTTTTGGCATACCTGACGGCAGCAGCAGCACGCTCGATGATTTCTTCTGGCGTAGAATTGAACTTGTACTTGATGTGTGTGGGGCTTGTGCCGATACCCGTGTGGATACGCTTGTGCTTGGCATACTGAAGTGCCTCAGCAGCCACATCAATGTCCTTCTCCACTGCACGTGTCAACGCACAGATGGTGGGCCATGTGACCGCCTTCGAGATTTCTACCACACTGTTGAAATCGCCTGGGCTGGAGATAGGGAAACCAGCCTCGATGACATCCACGCCCAAGACTTCCAACTGCTTTGCCACCTGAATCTTCTCAACCGTGTTGAGCTGACATCCTGGCACTTGCTCGCCGTCACGCAGCGTTGTGTCAAAAATAAATAATCTGTCTGCCATATTGAGTTTTGAATTTTAATTCTCACAGTCATGAGCACGGCTACCCACATAAAAAAGTAAAACCTTCCCCACGGCTGTGAGAAAGGTTAAACATATTTTTATCACGTTATGCCTGATAGCACACACGCACCTTTCTCACCTCCGACCCTGTAAGTCGAAGCCCAAGAAGGTTCAGTAGTGCGATGTTGCTAAAAGTAGTCATGTCTTGCAAATTTGGCTGCAAAGATAGTACAAATCGAAAACAAGACAAAATAAAATGCTCAAAAAGTGCATTCTGTTGATGTTTATTTCTCTAATTGTGCCAAAAACTCTTGACCAACTCAACAAAATGCTGTACCTTTGCAGACGGTTTTTCAACAACCATCAATCCAGATACAAAACCTCTTTTATTATATGCAATTCAAATTCAAGAAGATTCTGCCCGACGTGTATTGCGTCGCTTTGTTTGCGGCCATCGCATTTGTGTATTTCATGTCGCCTGTGAGCAAGGGCTATCGCCTGGAACAGCACGACAGTGGGGCGAACGATGGCATCAATGTGGAAATCAATGCGTATCGTGATGCACATGGGGGTGAGACGCCTCGATGGGTGACAAGCCTGTTTGGTGGTATGCCCACCTATCAGATAGCGCCTTCGTATGATTCGACAAAGACGATGACCTTTGTGGAGAAGGCATACCATCTGTGGTTTCCTGATTATGTGTGGTACATCTTCGCTTCGATGCTGGGTTTCTACATCTTGCTGAGGGCATTTGATTTCCGTCAGTGGATGGCTGCCTTAGGCGCTGTGGTGTGGGCATTCAGCAGCTATTTCTTCATCATCATCGCAGCGGGTCACATCTGGAAGGTGATGGCGTTGGCATATATTCCCCCCACGATTGCAGGTATCGCATTGTGCTATCGGAAGAAATACCTTCTTGGCACGATTGTGACTGCCATCTTTGCCACATTGCAGATTCAGGCGAACCATGTGCAGATGTCATATTATTTCCTGACGGTCGAACTCCTGATGGTGGTGGCTTTCCTCATACAGGCCATTCGTGAAAAGGAACTGGCATCATTTGGCAAGGCTACGGCAGGTGTCGCATTGGCTGCCGTTCTTGCCATTGGCCTCAACATATCCAATCTCTACCACACCTACGAATACTCCAAGGACACCATGCGTGGCAAGAGCGAGCTGGTGAAGCAGGGAAAGGTGGAAGACCAGACGGACAGCGGATTGGAGCGCAGTTACATCACGGCTTGGAGTTATGGCATTGACGAGTCGATGACCTTCCTCATTCCTGATGTGAAGGGTGGCGCAAGCATGCCGCTCTCGATGAGCAAGACAGCCATGAAGAAGGCAGACGGGCAGTTGGAGCAGATGGGCATCTATGGCGCCTTCACGCAGTATTGGGGCGAACAGCCTGGCACGAGCGGTCCTGTCTATTTAGGCGCATTGGTGTGCATGCTCTTTGTGATGGGCTTGCTCATCATTCCCAACAAGAATCCATTGAAATGGGCGCTCATCGCAGCAGGTGTGCTGACCTTGCTGTTGAGTTGGGGACATAATTTCATGCCGTTCACAGACTTCTTCATCGACCACGTGCCGATGTACTCGAAGTTCCGCACAGTGGCGAGCATCCTTGTGGTGGTTGAGTTTGTGGTGCCCTTCATTGCTCTTTGGGGCTTGAAACTGTGGGTGGAGAAGCCTGAGAAGAAGCCGCTCTACATCGCAGCAATCTTCACTGTCGTCATTTGTCTGATATATGTGATGGCTCCTGGACTGGGCAGCGACTGTCTGAGTGTCAACGACAAGGCAGCCGTGAAGCAGTATGTGGATGCCGGCTATTTTGATGAGGCATTCGGACAGAATATCCTGCGCAGCATCTCAGATATGCGTGCAGCCATGGTGAGTGCAGACGCATGGCGCAGCATCCTGTTCATCCTCTTGGGTGTGGGTGCGATGTGTTGGTATGCAAAGAAGAAGACGGAAGGAGAGGTGAAACCTGTGCAGGTGAGTCTGTTGAGCGTGGCTTTGCTTGCCATCTGTCTGGTGGACATGTGGGGCGTGAACAAGCGCTACCTCCACGACGACATGTTTGTGGAGCCACAAGGAGCTGCACGCATTCAGAAGACGGATGCAGACAGGTACATCATGGAACAAAGCGGAGACGGGCGTGACTATCGTGTATTGAACTACACAGTCTCCACCTTCAACGACAACAACACGAGTGCCTTCTACAGTTCTGTGGGTGGTTATCATGCCGCCAAACTACGTCGCTATCAGGAACTCATCGAAGCGCACATCGCTCCTGAGATGTCGAAGGTCTATGACGGCCTTCGCCAAGCCCCTATGGACACCATAGCGATGATGGAACGTCAGTCACCCTACCCCATCTATGACCTCTCGGTCGTGAATACCGATTCGCTCTTCCCTGTCATCAACATGCTCAACACCCGCTGGTTCATCCTGGGTGCAGGCGAGAAGGGCGAGGTGAAGATGCCTGTGGAGAATGTGACTGCATTTGGCAACGCCTGGTTTGTCACTGACATCCATTGGGCAGCCAATGCCAATGAGGAACTCGATGCCCTCTCGAAGGTCAACCTGCGCAAGACAGCTGTCGTGGCAAAGGCTGATTTCGGTTTCCTGAAAGCAGGTGGCGAAGGTACGGTCAAATTGACCTCCTACGAAGCCAACGAAGCGAAATATGAGGTGGAATCAGCACAGGGCGGTCTGGTGGTCTTCTCCGAAGTGTATTATCCAGGATGGACAGCCACCATCGACGGACAGCCAGCGGAATTGGGACGTGCCAACTATGTGTTGCGCGCGCTCAATGTGCCTGCAGGCAAACATGAAGTGGTGCTCTCCTTCAAGCCTCAGAGCATCCAAACCACAGAAACCATTGCCTACGTGTCATTGGCTGTGCTCATGCTGCTGATTGTGGCAGGCATTGTGATAAAGTTAAAAATACAAGTTTCGGGAACTCAACTTGATTGAAGTTAAAGAAGTTATCGAAGTTATCGCTTCGCTCGAAGTTAATGACGTATGTTAAA
>CADCQH010000105.1 GCA_902803605.1 uncultured Bacteroidales bacterium
GAAACTCGTTACGCTCTCGCTGCCTAATCGAAGCATAGTAGATATGGCCTAATTCCCTCGCCAGGCGGGGGAACGAGACATCGCCCGGAAAGCTATCCGTCCCGAAGCGTTCCGACCAGCGGTGCTATAAAATCGGGAATAGTCGGCGGGAGCCTCGTGCCGTCGATGAAACCTTAGAGGATAAGGGTGCAGTTGGTGGTCCTGGTCTTGCTGCGCCACGAAAACCGAAGGCAGGAATAAGCATGTAGAAAGCGTATGGCTTCCTTGTTTGGACGAGGGTTCGAGACCCTCCATCTCCACTACGTTCCAATGGTCGGGCTCGAACCCGGCCATTATTTATTTTTTGGACCCTCCATCTTCACTAATAAATAAAGGTGCAACGATCGTTGCACCTTTATTCATTTATAGAAGCTATAGATATTTATGACCAAATCTTCGGGTTGGAGATTGCGGACTGGGCGAAGAATTCGTTCATCTTCTGCTTCTCGCCCGCCACAATGATGATGTCGTCTGCCTGTATGACGAGGTTGGGGTCGGGATTGGTGTAGAAATCTTCGGAAGGACGGACGAGACCCATGACGATGCAGTTGCCCTTCTCGCGGATGCCCGACCTGATGATGCTCTTTCCGCAGAGAGGGGAATCGGCATTGACGGTGAAGTTGTCGAGCACGATGCTGGTGTTTATGCTGTCGTCCTGCTCGATGTGTGCGAGGCTCGTCTCAAGCAACTTCTGGAAGGCCGCCACGTCGGTGTCGGAACCGGCGAGAATGATTCGGTCGCCTGGATAGAGCCTGTGGTTGCCGCCCGGAATGTTGATGTTGATGCCGCCACGGATGATGCGCACGATGTTGGCACCGGTGACGTTGCGGATGTTCAGCTCCTTGAGCGCCTTGCCGGCGAAGGCGGAATTCTCGGGCACCTCCACCTCGGCGATGTTCATCTCAAGGCTGATGAGCGAGTCCTCCACTTCCCGCTCCAGTCCGCGCTGAGATTCTGCCAGGCGTTCGCGGGCATAGAGGTTCTCGTTGAAGACGCGCAGCAGGTGGTTGATGCCTGGCGCCATCGCGATCTTGAGAAGGAGGTACTTGACGAGCCGGTCGATTTGTGTCACCCATGATGGCTTCTGTTTCTTCGTGCTCGCCTGACGCTTCTCCACATAGCTGTCGAGCATCTTCTTGGTGCCGTGGCTCATGTGGCTCTCGAGGAAGGAGAGTGTGGGGTAGGCGAGTTTCATGATGTAGGGCGTCAGGAAGGTGGTGATGACACTGACCGCCACGACGATGGGGTAGAGGCTGTTGTCGGTCACGTGCAGACTCTGTCCGAGATTGGCGATGATGAAAGCGAACTCACCAATCTGCACCAGGGAGAATCCCGTCTGCAGCGCCACGCGCAGCGGCTGACCGGAGAGCAGGGTGCCGAAACATCCAAAGAAGATTTGACCGACGATGACAACGACGGTGATGATGGTGATGGGCAACCAATATTGCAGAAGCAGGACGGGGTCGATCATCATGCCGACCGACACGAAGAAGATGGAGCCGAAGATGTTCTTCACGGGCTGCACCAGATGCTCGATGCGCTCGGCGTCAATCGTCTCGGCCAAGACGGAACCCATGACGAAGGCTCCCAATGCGCTGCTGAAACCGGACTGAACGGCCAGGAGCACCATGCCGAGGCAGAGTCCGATGGAAAAGATGGTGAGCGTCTCGTCGTTGAGATGCTTCTTGAACTTCTTCAGGAAGGTGGGGATGAAGATGATGCCCAGGACGAACCACAGGGCGATGTACATGACCAGCTTGCCAACCTGCCAGAGGAGTTCGCGGCCCTCGAACTCGTTCTTTACGGCGATGGAGGTGAGCAGCACCATGAGCACCACTGCGAAAAGATCCTCGACGATGAGAATGCCGAAACATACACCGGCGAAACGGTGGCTGCGCAGTCCGGCCTCCTCGATGGCCTTGAAGACGATGGTGGTGGATGACATACAGAGCATACCGCCAAGGAAGAGGGTGTTCATGCCACCCAAACCCAAGAAATGGGCGGTCAGCATACCTGCCACCATCATGCCCACAACGATGACGCCTGCACCGATGATGGCTGTGCTGCCCACTTTCAGCAGTTTCTTGAACGAGAACTCCAATCCGAGACTGAACAGGAGGAAGAGCACACCGATTTCGCCCCACGTCTCCACGTTCTCCTCATTGCTCACCCAAGCCTCGCCCAGCACGTGAGGTCCCACCAAGATACCTGCCACGATGTAGCCCAGCACGACTGGCTGCTTGAAGAGTTTGAACAACAGACTCGTGATGCCTGCCGTCAACATGATGATGCATAAATCTTGTATCATAGTTTTGTAACTCTAACTCTAACGTTAACCTTAACCTTAACCTTAACCCTAAACTCTAAACCCTAAACTCTCAGCTCACCTCCTTATTCTCCTCATCCAGATTATTGCTCCAAAGATAATGCTGGGTCTCCTTCGCAATGACGCCAGAGAGGAGCAAAAGCGAAAGGAGGTTGGGCACCGCCATCAGCGCGTTCATGATGTCAGCCAAGTTCCACACCAATGCCAGGCTCATGGTCGAGCCAGCGAAGACCAGCAGGATGTAGAGGACGCGGTAGAACACGATGCTGCGTTTGCCCGCCAGATATTCCATTGCCCGCTCGCCGTAGTAACTCCATCCCAGAATGGTGGAGAAGGCGAAGGTGAGAATGCCGAATGTCAGGATGGGCGTGCCGATATAGGGAATCATGCCGAATGCCTTCTTCGTCAGCATGCCACCATCCTCCACGTTGATTTCAGGATAGGCGATGATGCTCGACACGATGACTAGACCGGTGATGGCACAGATGATGACCGTGTCCCAGAATGTGCCAGTCGATGACACCAGTGCCTGGCGCACGGGATTCTTCGTTTGTGCCGCCGCCGCCACGATGGGTGCCGAACCCATACCCGACTCATTGGAGAAGAGTCCGCGGGCAATACCATATCGTGCAGCAGCCATCAGTACCGTGCCGGCCGTACCGCCCCCTACAGCCTTCAGCGAGAAAGCCTCTTGGAAAATTAGCGAGATGGCCGTGCCAAGATAGGTATGATTGGCACATAATATATAAATACATCCCAAAACATACAGCACTGCCATCATCGGAACCAGTGCCATACACCATCGGGCGATGCTCTTCACGCCGCCAATGACCACAAATCCGACTAAGGCAGCCAGCACGAAGCCTGTCACCATCTTCGTCGTCTCCGGTTCCATCCATCCCTGCATCACTAAAGAGAGATTTTCGCTGATGGCATTTGCCTGCACCGTATTGCCGATGCCGAACGATGCAACAGACGCAAATACGCAGAACAGAACGCCCAGCCACTTCATCTTCAGTCCTCTCTCCAATGCGTACATCGGACCGCCCAGCATCCTTCCGTCATCAGTCTTCACCCTGTACTTGATAGCCAGCAATCCTTCGCCATATTTGGTGGCGATGCCGAATACACCTGTCAGCCAGCACCACAACACGGCTCCTGGACCGCCAAGACTCACAGCCGTCGCCACGCCGATGATATTGCCCGTACCGATGGTTGCAGCCAGCGAGGTGGCCAATGCGCCGAACTGGCTTACGTCGCCCGTCGCATCCTTGTCCCTCTTGATAGATAGCCGAATGGCCGTTCCAATCTTCCTTTGAGGGAATTTCAAACGTAATGTCAGAAAAATATGCGTGCCCAGCAACAAGATAATCATGGGCCATCCCCATACGATGCCGCTGATGTCCTCTGTCAGTTTGATGAGTTGTTCCATATCAGTTCACTTGGTTCATTGGTTCTCCGTCCAAGTATGCTCGGACATTCTCAATGCAAATGTTGATGAGTCGCAGGCGTGCTTCGCGAGTGGCCCATGCGATGTGGGGGGTGAGGTAACAGTTTTTGGCGGAGAGGAGCGGATTGTCAGCAGCAGGAGGCTCGGTGGTGAGCACATCGGCTCCGTAAGCGGCGAGTTGGCCGCTGTTGAGCGCTTCTGCCACAGCGGCATCATCGACAAGTGGACCTCTGCCTGTGTTGATGAGGATGGCTGAAGGTCTCATGCTGGCGAGGCGCTCGGCATCCACCAGATGGAATGTGTCATCCGTCAGCGGGCAATGGAGAGAAACAATGTCGCACTGCTCGAAGAGGGTGTCCAGGTCAGCCTTCTTGATGCCGTAAGGGAGGTTCTCCTCATCTTTAGAAGTGGCGGCGAACACCTGAAGCCCGAAACCTGTGGCAATGCGTGCCGTAGCCATGCCCGTGTTGCCGAGTCCGACGATACCTATTTTCTTGCCATGCAGTTCGAAGAGGTTGTGGTCGAGGTAGCAAAAGTCGGGTGACTGGCTCCATCGGCCAGAGCGGTTTTCGATGGCGTAATAATCAACATGGCTGACGATGTTGAGGAGATGGCAGAACACCATTTGTGCGACACTTTCGGTCGAATAGGCTGGAATGTTGGTCACGACGATGTTCTGTCGGCTGGCCACTTCGAGGTCAACAACATTGTAGCCTGTGGCGAGCACGCCAATGTATTGCAGGCGTGGCAACATATTGAGCACGGTGGCATCAAGTACAACTTTGTTGGTGAGCACCATCTCGGCTCCTTTGCATCGGGTTATCACTTCGTCAGGAGAAGTACGTTCATAGGCTTCCACTTCTGCCAGTTCTGAAAGCCCGTCCCAACTCAGTTCACCTTGATCGACGGTGTATGAATCAAGTATTACAATCTTCATTTTTGTGTATTGTCATGCGTTTCAGTATGCAAAGATGGGCATTTTTTTTGGAAAATCAGTGATTTTTAGTCTTTTTTCGTCCGTTTTGGTCGTATCTGAGTCTCCGTACCATATAGAGAGCCCATTCTTGGCATACAAATAATGGCCAGAAGGGATGAAGAGGCATATAGCCTGGCTTGAACTTCGTGCGAAGAGGCAGGTGGGTCGTGTCGATGTTGTCCCAAGCATGCTTGAGTAGTTGGAGAGCTTGTTCCCGTTGTGCGGGAGTGAGGAACTTTCTGTTCCGATAGTAGAACCAGAAGCAATCTAACAGGTTATTCCATCGCCGTCCTTCGTAGGAGGCAATGATGTCAGCGTCAATCCCCCAGCCAACTAATTGCCGGTGGAGGCTTTCGTTGGCGGCTAACAGGTCAAAGCGATGCATGGAAACCTGATGCGTGCATGAATTCTCATTCTGGAAATAGTAATATATTCCAGAGCAGCAGCGCACTTCGCGTGAGTGTAGATAATGTGCCATTATAGTGTTTTCGTCGCTGTAAGTATGGCAAGTCTCATCGAAATGGAATTGCTGGTAAAGCGTGGTGCGTGCTACATTCCATCCGTGGATGTCCCATGAGAGCGACTTGACGAAGGCATCGTAACCTTTCATGCATTGGAAAGGTGGGGTGCGGTAGCCGTGTTCATGACCATCTGGATAAATGTAGCGTACATCAAACAACACGCAGTCGGTGTTGGGATGCAAGTTGAAGGTGTCCACCACCTGTTGTAAGGCGTCTGGTGCCAGATAGTCGTCACTGTCAAGGAGGGTTGCGTAGGGTGCCTTGATGAGTGGAATACCCTGGTTGCGTGCATAGGACAGCCCATGGTTTTCGGACAGTGTGATGATGTCGATGCAATGGGGGTGAGCTTTCTGGTATTGGTGTAGAATGTGGGGCGATGCATCTGTTGAGGCATCGTCTATGCAGATGATTTGCACGTTGGGGAGTGTCTGGCCAAGGAGCGAGTCGAGACATCGTGCCAATGTGTCGGCTGCATTGTAGACGGCCACAAGTACACTAACTTCGGGCATGGAATTTTTGTTTTATGAGGTTCCGTATGTTGATTCGTTGGTCTATTTTGTGATAGACAAACAAGGTGGTTATGATGGTGATGGCAGCCATTGTTGAATAGGCAATGAGGGTGGAGTGAATGAACGAAGCCGCCATACATGCCAGCAGCGAGAGGGAGAGAATGCCGCCCAACCGGTAGTAACTGGCTGAGTAGGTGATGCCATAGCGCCAGAGGGTGCAGAGAATGCTGATGAGTATGTCGATGACAGTGCCAATCAACAAAGCAATACCGATGCCATCGAGTCCGCCCAGTATGTAGCCGACGGTGACAAGGGTAATGGTCTTGATGTTGGTCCAGATTCCTTCCATCAGGAAATAGTAGGTGTTGTCACCTCGTGCAATACAAATGTAATCGATGGGGAAACAGACGGCACGAGAGATGAGACTGACGCTCATGGCTCGCAAGAGAAATGTGATGGAATCGAATTCGCTGGTCAATATGATGCGGATGATAAGGGGGGCGAGGGTGATGAGCAGGAGTGACAGGGGGGTGACGAGCAGCAGTACGATCTCACCTTGTTGACATATCAGTCTTTGGGTGTGGGCGCGGTCGTGGATGATAGATGCAAGATGTGGAAAGAAATCAGTGCCCATTGCCGTGAAAATGAATGTGGCGCATTGGATGGTGATAGTGTTGGCTGCTTGGTAGAGACCTACTGTATGCTCTGAACCATAACGGCTGAGGACGGTGTTGATGAGATAGACAGATAGGGAACCGAGCAGCCCGCCAATCATGAGGATTCCACCGAGGGAGAGCATGTTGCGTCCCTGGTCGAGGGTGGTACGCCACGATTGCGGTACAGACTGTATATGCAGCTTGTGTGTGAAGTATCGGTTGGTGCCCCATGAGATGATAGCCGTTGCCGCCACACTGGGTGCAATGCCTTCAACACCCCATAGGAGAAAGAGGGGAACAGCAATGACCAGCCCGACCAGTGCGGGGACGATGTTGCAGATGGCTAAAGAGTGTAGCGCGCGGTAGGCTTGCAGAATTGTTGTTTCGGCTGAGCCTTGCATGAGGAACAGGAGGGCGACGGCAAGGGTGACGAACCAATGCCAATGGTCTGGGGTCTGGAACGTGATAGTGCTGAGCCATTGTGAACTGACGATAGTGCTGCACATGGCCATGAGCGAGAGTACCAGGATGAGACGGCGGAAACATTTTACGTGGCTGCAGCGTTTGTGCTCGTCGGCAGTAGAGGATATGATTTTGACCGCCGCGGTGTTCAGTCCGAAGGTGAAGAGCAGTTGGATGGGGGAGATGGTGGATATCTGATGTGAGGAGAATCCCATGCCGTGAGCACCCAGGATGGATGCCACCAACTTGCCTCTAACAATGTTGATGCCCATTGTTATCATCTGTGTGCCGCCGAAGATGGCTGTGCCCTTCATGATGCGGCGAAAAGAGGACTGTGTGTTGTTCTCGGACATAGGTATAGGCGGAACGGGTTAGAGGGTGAATGTGATGGAGTGAAATGGTTTTCCACCTATCAGCGAGGCGACATGAGGAAAACCGGAACAGTGCATCCCTGGTCCTTTCAGACGATAGACTGTTTGGGCATGGGCTATCATGAAGAAGTCGAGCAAGGTCTTTTCGTAGGTTTCATATACAGCATTCATGCTCGTCTCGTCGGCCTTCACATCCAGATGCAGGATTCGTCCAGGAATGGTGTAGGTGTTGGGTAACTGATGGGCGTATTGCAGGAAAGTGGCACTGTCAGAGTTGACGAGTATGGTGGTGTCCGGATGGTTTTTCCGGATGTGTTCAATCTGTCGGAGGCAGGCATCTGTCAGTTGTTGCTGTTGGTTTGGAGGAAGGGCTACACTTGGCATGGTATCAGTGAAATCCCCTAAAGAGCCCATGAAACGTGCGGAGACGCTGACGAAGGGTTGGCCGATGAAGTCTAACTGTCGATTGATGGCGTTTTGCAGCCGCTCTGAAGGCCGGAACAATTCGTGGAAAGCTTTGCCAAATTCGTTGCTGCATGCAAACATGGCATTGGTGTAAACATGAATCTGCGTACTCTGGGCTTTCTGGAAGGCGTGTTGGAGGTACTGCTTTTGCCGCTGCTGCTGCCAAGGGCTTTCACTCCCGATTTCCAGACACACAGGCAAGGTTTGTGGCTGTGTGAAACATAGTTGGGAGGGTGAAATGCGCCAATCGTAGGTGTTGGGCACTAAGAATAGTTCGAGTGGAAAAGGGTGGGTGAAGTGGATACGGAAAGGCAGGTGCATTTCTTGGCAGAGCTGGTAGGTGGAAACGATGCCCTTCAGCCTGTCGGCAAGTCCGCCGCTTTCGGTCCATCCATTGTGTATGGCCACGACCGTTGGTTCTGTATGTGTTGAGGCTCTCTCGACTGTCGTGTGTGGCATGGCGGGAGAGGTGGAAGCGGAGAGAACGTCGGGAGAGTTGGGAGATGAGAGAGTGGTGGGGTAGTGCGGCATCACTTGCTGTTGCAAGGCATGGGTCAGTTGCCGGCTGAACACATACCAATTATAGTATCGGTTGGGGTACAGCCTTTTCGTCACCTTGCGAGTGATTCTCTTATGTATTTTTTTCAGCAACGAAGTCATGTCGTACATATATTATATATAACGTACACGGACCATTCTTTATTGTGTGCCATGAAACAAAAGAAAAGGAGGTTTCGTGTGATAGTGAAACCTCCTTTGTTTAGTCTTGTGTCTCTATGAAATGCAGGGGGTGCTCCCCTGTTTCCTATTCTTACTTCTTCTTCATCACAGCCCAGCGGTTCATGAACTTATCGACGCGACCAGCGGTGTCGACGAGCTTAGCCTTACCGGTGTAGAATGGGTGAGAAGTTGAAGAAATTTCAATCTTGATGAGTGGATAC
>CADCQH010000106.1 GCA_902803605.1 uncultured Bacteroidales bacterium
CAATCATACCTATCATATATTGACACTCACTGATTTACACTAATCTTTTCCATTATGATTTATGTTGTGTTCTTTTCTAAAAGCCTTATGAAAAACTCCTGAGTGCGTAAATCCTCAAGCAAACACATAAGGACTTACGCACTTAAGAGATGAGGTTGCGTTTAGAAGCCGCCGAAACCGCCGCCGCCGAAGCCGCCACCGCCGCCAAAGCCGCCGCCGCCGCCGAAGCCGCCCATGCCGCCGCCCATACGGCCGCCACCCATGCCGCGCATCATGTTACCACCCATCATGCTCTGCATGCTCAAACGGGTAACGAATACTTGCGCTGCTTCAACAGGTGTGAGGATTTCGAGGAATTTTGGAAGGAATTCCTTGTCAACAGCCAACTGCTTCTCCTGAGATGCAAACTGCTCCTGAATAAGCTGGTTTGCCTCTTCGTCGGTCATTTTCTTTACGTCTGGTACTTCAGCTGTGAAATCACCTGCTGCACCTTGTGCGACACGACGAGCGTTCTGGTAGTCCACATAGAGGAGTTTGAAGGTCTCTGCCTTTTCTTTCTTCAGTTTCAACTGCTTTGCGAGATTCTCTGCCATATTGGTGTACATCTCGGCTGGATTCATACGCTGGCGATTACGATTGTTCTGCGCCATTGCGACTGCTGAAACAAGCACTAATGCGAGTGCTGTAATGAGAAACTTTTTCATAATTGTATTTTTTAGGTTTGTAATATAAGTTTAGTTATAGGAGTTCTATCAGGATTCCAATCTCTGAATTACGCCTTATATGACTCGCATGAAGAAAGAATAGTTTAAATCCAGAGTGTTAAAAAAGTTAAAAAGGGAACGAGGCGTTGACCTCATTCCCTTCTTAACCTTAATATTATAATGCAAATCGTTGAGTCAATAAGATGTACTCATCGTTACTTGCTCTGCTCGATGAATACGGCTACGCGGTTCCAGTCGTTCTCATCGAAGAGTTCGTCTGTCACGCCAAGACCCTTATGGGTGAGACGATCTGGAGAAATCTTATAGACATTGACAAGCATGTCGTAAACAGCCTTGGCGCGAGCATCAGAAAGCTTCTGGTTGAGTTCTGCATTACCCTCTGGTGAAGCATAACCGTTGATGAGCACCTTGCTGGTTGGGTGGTTCTGCATGTACTTGGCAATCATGGCCACAGAAGGCTTCTGCGAAGCGTCGATTACACTCTTGCCGAGTTGGAAGATGACTACTGGAGCGAGCTGAGTCTCTTTCACGATAGTCTTTTCAACAATCTTCTCTACTGGCTTTTCAACAATCTTCTCTACTGGCACTTCCTTGATGACCTCCTTTGGCTTCTTAGCGAGTTCCGCATTCAGACGGTCGATTTCAGACATCATGGCACCTACATCATAGGTCTTGAAGTGGTGAGTGCCATTAGAATTCTTGAAGTTGAAGATGTACTTCACCCCAAGAGAAAGGAGGGCACCCTCACGATTGAAAGCCAAATTGCCATAGCTGTTACCAGGTTTGGTCAAATTCCACATGACACCTGGTTCTACGCGGATGGTGCTTGCCTTGCTGCTACCCAGATTAAAATCGATAGCCAATGCCGTCTTAGCACCCACGTAATTGTTGGTCTTGTCTGAAGCATGGGGTATGAAACCATGTATCCAGCTCAAACCAGCCACCAAACCCACTTCCACTGAACGTGGAGAGCCTTTGTAACCACCAAAAAGATTGGAAAGGTTGGTTACGCCATTCATTCCCACAACGACGGAACGGAAAGCGTTGTAATGGCCATAAGCGCTGATTCCCGCATGACGATTGCCTGCAAAATGAGAACCGAACAGACCGGCTCCTTCAGCCTCTAAAGCGAAGGCAGGAGAGATTCTCTTACCAACAGTAATATTACCCATAGCATTCAATGGGAACATAGGATCACAAGTCATGGGAGCCGAAACACCGCCACCAATACCAACATACCAGTTGTCTGTGAACTTGCTTGACTCAATGGCTGTCTGAGCCTGTGCTGCGATGCTCGATGCAACTGCAGCGATTACAAAAAGAAGCTTCTTCATAATCATAATGTTTTTAATTGTTAATAAAAAACTCACTTATCAATTAGGAAATAGTGATTATTTCATATTCAGATGCACCTCCATCGTCGCCCTATACTGCTTGCCGTCCGAGTGCGTGTAGATGATGGCTTGACGGATGGTGTATGTTCTTCCCTTGGAAAGCCGTGAAGGATACTGACCCAGTTTGCAGACATAGTTCTCTGGATACATCTCAGCATAGATGGCCGCAGAGCCGTCGTAACCCACCACATTGCCAGCAGTGGAGAACCAATGACCATAACACTGAGCAGAAGAGGTTGTCGTGGTGGTATTGTAGTTCACAGTTCCGTTGCTGCCTATGCCCGCAAAGACGATTTTGCCTTTCGAGGGGGCCACGTTGCGCTGAACGGTCTTGAGTTGTGCTGTGCTAAGTCCCAATGCCTGGCTGACAGCATCCATGTCGTATTGGATATTGACGCTTGAATAGTCGTTGGCAGCTGCCAGACTTGCCTCAATCACCACCGTTGTGTCACGACGCACGTAGTCTTCAGGGAATTCGCCATAGGTGCGTGTGGTGCCTGTCGCAGCACAATGTTCGAAAGCCACTTGATAAGGCCATTGTTCATCATCATTCACATTATCATTCCACGGATGATGCCAATGTTCAGAAGGAGCACCCACCACTATGAACCAAGCACGCTTCGTGTTGGCAGGCAATTCCATTTCCGCAGTCCCCTCCTTGTCGCTGTACATGTCGCCATAGACACGCTCTCCATCTTCGGTCTGTGCCACAAATCCATAACGCCAACCCGCCTTGTCCACTTTGATGCTGCGATACCCACTGGTTCCTGCGACACCCTTGAAGTTCACCTTGACCGTGGTGCCTGCCTTAAAGCCCTTCAGTGGAATGATATTGAAACCATAGTTCTGCGGGCAGCAATCAGCAGACACGACGTAAGTGTTTTCTGTGCCTTCCACATACGTCAATTTGGTGGAGAAGGCATTTTGGCTATTCTTACCTCGATCACGAATAGCGTCAATATCCCATGTGATGGCACGACAAGCATAGTCGTACATCATCTTGTTGAAATCATCCTGCGTAGCATTGTTCATTCGCTTGTAAGTCTCCACAGGGTCTTCCGGACGTCTGGTTGCACGCCACATTCTTCCGATGAAGTCTTTGCCAAAGAGCTGGCACCAATAATATTGGATGAAATAGTTGGCATAGCGATAATCCTCATGCAGGAGATTTTTGTATGCAGAGGATACGTATTCCCCATAATAGCCATTGGTGAACAGCGTGGCCGGGAACACATTGAATGCCTGCCATTGCGCACAACTCTCCCACCATCCGTTGCCGCCGTCGCCATTCTCATCAAATCCCCAGCGCCAGCCATAGTTCCACTCATTATAATTCTTCACCACCGCATAGTCAGCACTCACCAAATATTGGAACACATGACCAATCTCATGAGCTGCCGTATGTCCTCCTTCAGCACCTGCAGCCCAAGGGTTGCAATGGAACAGACCCACCTTATAAGGTTTGCTCTGTCGAGTAGTGCCGTCGTAATACCAAACCGTTCCATCCTGTCCAGAACCATCTGCACGCCAATCGGTTTGATTAACGATGAACATACATATTTTATGTCCATCGGTCAACGACTGACCTGATTCCAGGAATCCCAGTTCCTCTACGTAGCATTTCCAAATCTTTTCGCCATTGCTGAGGAGTGTTTTCACATTGACAGACGAGCCACCCAAAGTAATGGTGTTGCTTCTGGAGAGGGTTAGTCCCTTTTCCCAGAAGCACACAAAATGCTCTGATTCCATCGAACGTTGGAAACACCATTGTGAGGTCTCTTTCGTGAAATCCACGCCAGCATACCCCGATGGCTTGACCAACGAACGTTCCACCTCATCAAGACGATAAACACCATTCTTGCGATAATCTTTTGTGCTGGTTCTCACTCGGTCAAGATTTTTGAAATACTTGTACAATCTGTAACTGGATTGTGTAAATCCAATGGAATCTACATTTGTCAGGTCTATCACCTCATTCTCCGTAAAGCGGTCATCGAATTGCACCCAAAGCGTATTGGGGTGTTCCTGTGCATAAGCCCCCCAATGAGAAGCCCATACGAATAAGGCAATAAGAATAAAGCGAACTTTCTCCATCATCTGTTCTTTCATTTTTTCCATACTTTCAAGGAAGAATTGCCAGTACTTATCAAGTAGGTTCCTTTCTCCAATCCGTTCAAATCAACAGAAATAACATCGTCCGTCTTCTGTACCTGAACCTTCACTTCCACCCCATCCAATGTATAGACCTTCAGGGTCTTCACTGCATCGGAAGGCAGAACAACCGTATTGGCACGGAACGTCACAGACTGCTTCGAAAGCAGATGCTCTATCGCATTGGGATCATCTTCATCAGAAAGATAGAAGTTCTTGATGTCGCTGAACTCATACTTATCATCATTGACCGTCATCCCTCCATCCTTGAACCGCAACATCGGATTCACCTCACGCGACAAAAGGTAATAGACTTTCGTGCCATCAGTCAAGGTAAAAACAACACTCTTGGCTGATGCTCCTACTGAAAACAACAACAAGAGCGGAAGAAAGATTTTCTTCACATTGAAACCATACCAAATCAGGGCTACAAAAAACACGGACATCATGACAATGGAAGTCGTGTCTTTCAAAACCATATAGAGCCACACACTCGCGCCAAACCCGATGAGGATGAACACAAGCGATAGCACCATAAATGTCTTCTTCAGTTTCTCCATACTATTTGTTCAATTTCCAAGTAAAGCCATCCTTCGTGTCCTTCACTTCAAAACCCAAGGATGCAAGATTGTCCCGAATCAGGTCGCTGGTCGCCCAATCCTTGTTGGCCTTGGCCTTCGAACGCTGCTCCAACAGCATGTCCACCACCTTACCAAAGGCCTCCTCGCGTGCATCACTCATGCCATTCGCAGAACCAATGGATGCAGAAGGCTTAATACCAAGAAGGTCAAACGTGAATAGTTTGAAGGTTTCCTTGAGAGCTTCCAATGTTTCAGCGCTAATGGTCTCTTTTTTGTCCACAATAGAATTGATGGTCTTTGTAGCATCAAAAAGATGGGAGATGACGATAGGAGTATTGAAATCATCATAAAGGGCATCATAACAATCCTGCTTGAGCGTCTCCACAAAATCAAGACCTACGGAGCCTTTCTCTGCTGGTTGGATAGCACCTAATGCTTTCCATGCATCAAGAAGTCGTTCCAAACCTTTCTCTGCCGCCAAAAGAGCATCATTGCTGAAATCAACCGTAGAACGATAGTGAGCCTGCAAGATGAAGAAGCGAATCGTCATGGGCGAGTAGGCACGATCCAATTTCGGATGACTGCCACTGAAGAATTCAGGCAGGGTGATGAAGTTTCCAAGCGACTTGCCCATTTTCTGCCCTTCGATGGTAATCATATTGTTGTGCAGCCAATAGGTGACCATCTGGTCGCCTTGACTGGCTACAGCCTGAGCGATTTCGCATTCATGATGTGGGAAAAGCAAGTCCATTCCTCCTCCATGAATGTCGAAATGGCTTCCCAGATATTTCTTGCCCATCGCCGTGCATTCGCAATGCCATCCAGGGAAGCCGTCACTCCAAGGTGAAGGCCAACGCATGATGTGCTCAGGCTGGGCGGCTTTCCAGAGGGCGAAGTCAGCCTGATTCTTTTTCTCCCCCACTCCAGCCAAATCACGGCTGGCGTCCTTCACGTTCTCAAGGGTACGACCAGAGAGGATGCCATATTTATGAGCCTTATTGTATTTCTCCACATCGAAATAGATGGAGCCATTGCTCTCGTAAGCATAGCCATTATCCAGAATCTGCTGAACCAGTTGCTGCTGTTCGATGATATGCCCTGAAGCAAGAGGCTCAATGCTGGGAGGCAAGCAGTTCAGCGCAGCCATTGCCTCATGGAAGCGATTGGCATAGTACTGAGCCACCTCCATCGGTTCCAATTGTTCCAAACGTGCCTTCTTGGCTATCTTGTCTTCTCCCTCATCTGCGTCATGTTCCAAATGGCCGACATCCGTAATGTTGCGCACATAGCGTACCTTGTAGCCGATGTGGGAAAGGAAACGGAAAACGATGTCGAATGTAATGGCTGGACGAGCATGTCCAAGGTGAGCGTCACCATATACTGTAGGCCCGCAGACATACATGCCCACGTGTGGCGCATGCAGTGGGCGGAACACCTCTTTCTTTCTGGTCAGGGTGTTGTAAACGTAAAGTGCC